>NZ_JALKFW010000193.1:0-41237 GCF_023243055.1 Frankia sp. AgPm24
GGGGGGGGGGGGGGGGGGGGGGGGGGGGGGGGGGGGGGGGGGGGGGGGGGGGGGGGGGGGGGGGGGGGGGGGGCGCGGGGGGGGGGGGGGGGGGGGCCGCCCCCCCCCCCCCCGGGGGTGTGGACGCGGGCGCCGCCGTGGGCGCCGCGGCGGACGCTGATGAGGGCTTCGGATTCCAGGACGCGGAAGGCTTCGCGCAGGGTGGGTCGGGAGACGCCGAACTGTTCCATGAGGACGGCTTCGGGGGGTAGGGCGTCGCCTTCGTGGAGTTCACCGCGCACGATCTGGCGGCGTAGGTGGGCGGCGACGAGTTCGGCGGTCTTGGGTACCCGGACGTGCCGACCGACCCGGTTCGCGGATCCGGTCGCCTGCGCGGGCACCCCCGCGGCTCGCAGGCTCGCGGCCAGTACACCCGGTGCCAGGCCGCGCGCCGTAGCCGGTGCGGGTGGCGCGGACGTCGTCGCCGCCGCCGGCGAGGTCGAACGGGCGCCGCCAGGGTGGGCCGCGCGCGCCGCGGGGGGCCGGGGGGTGACGGTTCTCGCGGTGCGGGTGCGGGTGGGCGGGAACGCGCTCATGGGTTGCACCTTTCCGGGCTGAATCCGGGCTCGGGCTGAATCTGGTTCTGCGTCCAGTGGGATCTGATCCGCGCAGAGACGGTCGACGTCGCCGGTGGGTGCATATCTCCACATCCGGTGCGGTGGGCCATCCGCGCAGGCAAACCGACCAGCCGAACCATACCGCGTCGCATTGCTCAAATAGGCCGCTCGATAAAGAATAAGTGGTCTTTTGGGTAACGGAGTGCGCTGGGTCGTGAAAATCGCCTACATCGCCCGATGTCAAGTATGCCGGCGAATTCTCCGTGTTCCCTGAGTGGTCCGATGATCGGTGCTGAGAGGACGGGGTGACGGTCACGCGCCTGGTTTCGCCCTCATGGTCGGCGACGGAATCCCGTGCGGGGCGAGGCGGGCGCGTCTTTTCTTCTTGGTAGCCACCTGAAGGTGAAGGTCTGTCGCACTGGTGCGAGGGTCGGAGCGCCCAGTTCGGGTGCCGGGTCGGTCGGGCTGCTGGTGGAACCGCTGGTCGCGCGCTACCGGTGTGGGTCCGCAGGCATCCAGGGTGACGTCGAATCGTTCGGGAGGCGGCGTGGATCGTCGCCGATGTCGATCGCCACGACTGGTTACTCTCCGGGGTCGATGCAGGTAGAAAACGTCGTCTCGGACCTCCGCAAGCTGGTCTTCGCGGCCGTGTCGAAACGGTTGGCGCGCGGCGTGCGGGTACTGGACGGGCGGCGCTGGCCGGTTCTGGTGGACGGTGCGCGACCGAGAGGTGCGGCAGTCGCGACATCGCGAGTACGGCTTGTCCCTTATGACCGCTATGAGGGTCTTCTGGTGTCGTGAATATCACCTTTCCTTATCATTTGGTTTTCAATCCCAAGGCGTGCTAA
Source organism: Frankia sp. AgPm24 (assembly GCF_023243055.1). NCBI lineage: Bacteria > Bacillati > Actinomycetota > Actinomycetes > Frankiales > Frankiaceae > Frankia > Frankia sp. AgPm24. The sequence goes on from NZ_JALKFW010000193.1 coordinate 1,445, forward strand.
ATGTGGTGCTCGGTTGCGCGTCAAGGGGGAGTCAATGATCGTTGCGGCTGCTGTTCACCAGCACGCAAGCCAGGACCTGCTGTTCGTCGCCGTGTCGATCGGCCTCGCCCTGATCGGTTCGTTTGCGGCCCTGGTCAGCGCGATCCGCATCCCCCTGTCCGCCGGGCGGGAGCGTGTCCGGTGGACAGGGGCCGCCGCCGTCTCGCTGGGGGGCGGGGCGATCTGGTCGATGCATTTCATCGGAATGATCGGCTACCAGGTATCAGGGCTGGATCTGCGTTACGGTCTGCCCTATACCGGGCTCTCGCTTCTCATCGCGGTCGGCGCGTCCGCGTTGGGGCTCACCCTGGTCGCCCGGCATCCGCACAGCCTGGGCTGGCTGGGTGCCAGTGGGCTGGTCGCCGGGCTTGGCGTCGCGGCCATGCACTACACCGGGATGGCGGCCATGCACACCGGCGGCGAGGTGACCTACCGGGTGTCGGTGGTCGCGCTCTCGGTGGCCATCGCGGTCGCGGCCGCCACCGCCGCGTTGTGGATCGCATTCCGTGTGCGGACCGGCCGCCATGTCGTCTTCGCCTCGATGGTCATGGCGGCGGCGGTCTGCGGCATGCATTACACGGCGATGGCCGCCACCCGCGTCTCGGCCGACCCGGCCCTGCTCGCGGGCGATGACCTGCGCATTGACGGTGCGGACCCGATCGCCCTCGCCCCGATCGTCTGCGTGATCGCCTTCTCGGTGCTGGCCGTGGTCATCTTCACCGCGATGGGCGGTGTGACCGAGTCCGGTGCGCTGTCGATGGCCCGGACCGGGCAGGTACGACCGGTCGCCCCGGTCATCCCGGTGCCCACCTACAGCGACGAGTACCTGCCGCCCGCGCCGGTGCCGGTGTGGCGGGGCAGCTTCTCCGAGCCGCCGAGCTCGCACTGATCGCACGGTCGCGGTCATCGGCCCGGCCCGACGTACCGTGAGTCGGTGAGCCTGTTCGACCCGGCCGACCTGTTCGACGTGGCGGCGGCGTCCCGACCCGCCCGGCCGGGCAGGTCCACGCCCGCCACCTCGGACGCCGCCGCGTCCACCTCCGCTGGGACCTCGTCCGCTGGGACCCTGGCCGCTGGGACCCTGGCCGCGGAGCCGCTCGCCTCCCGGCTGCGACCGGCGACGCTGGACGAGATCGTCGGCCAGCGTCATCTGCTGGGAGCGGGCAGTCCGCTGCGGCGCCTGGTCGAGGGCGGTGGCACGACCTCGGTGATCCTCTGGGGGCCACCCGGCACGGGCAAGACGACGCTGGCCCACATCGTGTCGAAGGCGACCGGGCGGCGTTTTCGGGAACTGTCGGCCGTCACGGCAGGGGTGCGTGACGTCCGGGCGATCATCGACGAGGCCAGGGCCGCGCGGGGCGGTTCGGGCACCCGCACGGTGCTGTTCATCGACGAGGTGCACCGCTTCACCCGCACCCAGCAGGACGCCCTGTTGCCGTCGGTGGAACACGGCTGGGTGACACTCGTGGCCGCGACCACCGAGAACCCGTTCTTCTCGGTGGTGAGTCCGTTGCTGTCCCGCTCGCTGCTGCTCACCCTCGAGCCACTGACCGAGGACGACATCCGTGGCGTGCTCGACCGTGCCCTGCGCGACCCGAGGGGTTATGGCGGCCGGATCGAGCTGACCACCCCGGCGCGCGAGCACGTCGTCCGGCTCGCCGGAGGGGACGCTCGCCGGGCCCTGACCATCCTGGAAGCCGGTGCGGAGGCCGTGCTCGCCGAGGCGGCGGGCGAGAGCGCCGCCTCGGACACGGGCGAGGCGGCGGGCGAGGGTCCGGCGGCGGTGGCCGTCCAGCTGGATGTGCGGGTGCTGGAGCAGGCGGTCAACCGGGCGGCGGTGCGTTACGACCGGTCCGGGGACCAGCACTACGACGTGGTCAGCGCGTTCATCAAGTCGATGCGTGGCGGGGATCCGGATGCCGCCCTGCACTACCTGGCCCGGATGCTGGCCGCCGGTGAGGACCCGCGGTTCGTCGCCCGGCGCATGATCATCCTGGCCAGTGAGGACGTGGGGATGGCCGACCCGGGGGCGCTCGGGGTCGCGGTCGCGGCGGCGCAGGCCCTGGACCTGGTCGGACTGCCCGAGGCCCGCCTCGCGCTGGCCCAGGCGGTCATCCACCTGGCGCTCGCGCCGAAGTCGAACGCGGTGATCCGGGCGATGGACGCGGCCACGGCGGACGTCCGGGCCGGGCTGGCCGGCTCCGTCCCACCGCCGTTGCGGGACGCCCACTACGCGGGTGCCGCTCGCGCCGGCAGCGGGGACGGCTACCGGTATCCGCACGACGAGCCCGCTGGCGTGGTGCGCCAGCAGTATCCGCCGGACGGCCTGGTCGGTACCGACTACTACACCCCGGGCGGCAACGGTTTCGAACGGCGTGCGTCCGAGCGGCTGCGCGACCTGCGCGCCGTCGTCCGCGGCACGGCCACCGATCCGACCACCGACACGGCCAGCGGCCCCGACCCCGACGAGGCGCGGACCTGACGGCCACCGACGCGCGGGCCTGACGGCCGGCGATGGACGGACACCGCCAGGACATCGGCGGCGGGGACCCGCGAGTGGTGGTGGGGGCTACCCATGGTCGAGGCGGCTGCCTCGGTAAGGTCAACCACCGACCCATAACGACGATGATCCCTTTACGGTGATGATCCCCTTACGACGGATGATCCCGCATGACGACGGAGGCAGGGAGCACATATGTCCGGTGGAGCGGTCGCGGGCCTGATCGCGTCCGGCGCGTTCGCGGTGCTCGCGCTCTTCGGCTGTTTCGTCCTGCTCAAACTCGGCCGCATCTTTGACGAGGCGGCAGCGCGCGTGCGTCAGACCGGCCTTGTCATCGACGAGGGGACCGCCCGGGTCCGCCAGGCCGGGGCAACGGTGGACGAGGTCAATGTGGCACTTGCCCACGTGAACAAGGAGCTTGACCGGGTCGACGCGATCACGGCGAACGTCCAGTCGATCACCACGAACGTCTCGTCGCTGACGTCGCTGTTCGCCGCGACCCTCGGCGGTCCGATGGTGCGGGTGGCCGCGTTCAGCTACGGCGTGCGCAAGGCCGCGGCCAAGCGGACCCGATCCGAGGTCGAGTCGCGGGTCAGGACGCAGCTCAGGACCGAGAAGGCGACGCGGCGCGGCGGCGGTGCGGCGCCGGGTGGCGACGGTTCGCCGCTGGCGCAGGCCACCGGCACCGCTGGTGGGTCGCGGGGAGGCCACTAGATGTCGCGTGTCTTCTATCTGGCTTTCGGCGCGGCGGCGGGTGTGGTCGTCGTGCGACAGGCCGCGAAGGCCGCCGCGGCGCTCACGCCGACCAGCCTCGCCGGATCTCTCGTACAGTCACTGCAGGAGTTCCTCGCGGATGTCCGTGAGGCCGCGGCGGAGCGGGAGGAGGAGATCCGTGGTGCGCTTGGGCTGGACCGCGACCCGGATGACGACCTCGCCGCTCCGGTTGACGACCTCGAGCGGACGATGCGGCTGGTCCCCGGCGCCCGCCCGTCCTGACCGGCCGCCGGCAGCCGCAGGGGCGGCACCGCCGCTCCGCGCCGGATGACGATGCTCCTCCCACCAGTCTGGACGAAACGATGGACACGGCCGAGATCCGCAGCCGCTTTCTGAACCACTTCGCCGCGCGTGAGCACACCGTGGTCCCCAGCGCCTCCCTGATCGCGCCGGACCCGACGTTGCTGCTGGTCAACGCCGGCATGGTGCCGTTCAAGCCGTACTTCCTCGGTGATCTGGCGCCGCCGTGGCCGCGGGCGGCCAGTGTGCAGAAGGTCGTGCGGACCGTCGACATCGAGAACGTCGGGCGGACCACCCGGCACGCCTCGTTCTTCCAGATGTGCGGCAACTTCTCCTTCGGCGACTACTTCAAGGCCGAGGCGATCCCGTTCGCCTTCGAGCTGCTCGTCGACGGCTTCGGCTTCAAGCCGGACGACCTGTGGGCCACCGTCTACCTCGACGATGACGAGGCCGAGGGGATCTGGCGCGAACTGCTGCCCGCGGAGCGCATCCAGCGCCGCGACAAGGAGGACAACTACTGGTCGATGGGCGTGCCGGGCCCGTGCGGTCCGTGCAGCGAGATCTACTTCGACCGGGGGCCCGACCACGGCCGCGACGGCGGCCCGGTGGCCGACGAGAACCGTTACCTCGAGGTCTGGAACCTCGTGTTCATGCAGTTCGAACGCGGTGAGGGTGCCGGCTACGACTATCCGATCCTGCGCGAGCTGCCGAGCCGCAACATCGACACCGGCATGGGCCTCGAGCGGATGGCCGTCATCCTCCAGGGCGTCGAGAACGTCTACGAGATCGACATCTCCCGTCCGGTGCTGGATGTCGCGAGCCGACTCACCGGCCGCCGCTACGGCGCCGACCCGGACTCCGACGTACGGCTGCGGGTGATCGCCGACCACTCCCGCACCGCCGCGATGCTGATCTCCGACGGCATCACGCCGTCCAACGAGGGCCGTGGCTACGTGCTGCGCCGGCTGCTGCGCCGGGCGGTGCGCGACGCCCGACTGCTCGGCGCGCGCGAGCCGGTGATGGAGCGGTTGTTCGAGGTCATCGGCACCGCGATGGGCCCGATCTACCCCGAACTCGTCAACGACGCCGAGACGATCACCCGGGTGGCGGTCGCCGAGGAGATGGCGTTCGCCGAGACCCTGCGCACCGGCACGACGATCTTCGACACCGCGGTCCGGCAGGTCCGGGCCACCGGGGCGACGACGCTGGCCGGTGACGAGGCGTTCAAGCTGCACGACACCTACGGCTTCCCGATCGACCTGACGCTGGAGATGGCCGCCGAGGCGGGGCTCTCGGTCGACGAGGCGGGTTTCCGCCGGCTGATGGAACGTCAGCGCCAGACCGCCAAGGCCGACCGGGCCGCCCGGCGCATCGGCAACCTCGACCTGTCCGCGTTTCGCCCGATCCTGGCCGCGGCCGGCCCGACGACGTTCACCGGCTACGAGGAGCTGACCCGCGAGTCCTCGGTGGTGGGGCTGGTCGGTATCGCCGACGGGCTGGGCCGCCCGGCCGCGGGGGCCGGCGAGGAGGTCGGCGTCGTGCTCGACGTCACCCCCTTCTACGCCGAGAGCGGTGGCCAGGAGGCCGACCTCGGGATTCTGCGGTTCGACGGCGGCGAGGTGGAGGTCCTCGACGTCCAGCGGCCGGTACCCGAACTCGTCCTGCACCGGGTGCGGGTGCGTTCCGGTGAGCTGAAGGTCGGCGACCGGGTGCAGGCCCTGGTGGAGGAGAACCGGCGGCGCGCGGTGTCGCGGTCGCACACCGCCACCCACCTCGTCCACGCGGCGTTTCGCCGGGCGCTGGGGGAGGGGGCGACCCAGGCCGGGTCGCTGAACTCGCCGGGGCGGCTGCGGTTCGACTTCCACGCCCTCGGCGCGGTGCCCGCGTCCGTGCTCGCCGACGTCGAGGACGAGATCAACGAGGTGGCGCTGCGCGACCTGCCGGTACGCGCGTTCGTCACCACCCAGGAGGAGGCTCGCCGGCTCGGCGCGATGGCGCTGTTCGGCGAGAAGTACGGCGACGCGGTGCGGGTCGTCGATGTCGGTGACTACGCCCGTGAGCTCTGCGGCGGCACACATGTGGCGAGTTCGGCGCAGCTGGGCGCGGTGAAGCTGCTCTCGGAGGCGTCCATCTCGGCCGGGACGCGCCGCGTCGAGGGGCTTGTCGGTCTGGACGCGTTCCGTTACCTGGCCCGCGAGCATCTGCTCGTCTCGCAGCTGTCCACCGCGCTCAAGGCCCGCCCCGACGAACTGGCCGACCGGGTCAACGACATCGTCAGCCGGCTTCGCGACGCCGAGCGGGAGCTCGACAAGCTGCGCGCCGCCGCCGTGCTCGCCGGCGCCGGGACGCTCGCCGAAGGCGCCGAGGAGATCGGCGGCGTCGCCGTCGTCACCGCCGAGGTGCCCGCCGGTACCGCCCCCGACGACCTGCGTCTGCTCGCCATGGACATCCGCGGTCGGCTCGCCGGACGGCCCGCGGTGGTCGCGATCGGACGCGCCGACGGCGCCTCGATCGTGGTCGTCACCGATGACGGGGCGCGCGCCCGGGGACTGCGGGCGGGCGACCTGGTCCGCGGCAGCTGGGCGGCGCTCGGTGGCAAGGGTGGCGGCAAGCCCGACATCGCCCAGGGCGGCGGCGGCACCGCGGAGCTCGTGCCGGCCGCGTTCGTCAGGCTGCGCGGCCTGGTGACCGAGCTCGTCGGCCGTTAGGTGACCGTTCCACGGGGGGCCCGGCCTGGTGTCCGGGTGGGAGTGGATGTGGGATCGGTGCGGGTCGGGGTGGCCGCGAGCGACCCCGATGGACTGCTGGCGGTCCCGGTCACCACGCTCGCCAGAGACAAGCGTGGCAGAACAGACATCGACGCTCTTGCGGAGATCGTCGCGCAGCGGCACGCTGTAGAGGTCGTGGTGGGCCTGCCCCGGCAGCTGTCGGGGCAGGAGGGCCGCGCCGTGGACCTGGTCCGGAAGTACGCCGAGGTGCTCGCCGGGCGAATCGCCCCCATTCCGGTGCGGTTCGTCGATGAGCGGCTGACCACGGTGGCTGCGCATCGCAGAATGGCCGAACGAGGCGTCCGTTCCCGCGCCCGTCGCAGCCTTGTCGATCAGGAGGCAGCCGTGCAGATCCTCCAGCACGACCTGGACAGCCGTCGCGGGTCCGGTGGCTCACCCGGCTGGACGCCGGAAGGCGGGATGGCCGGTTCGCAGGACGCCAGGTGACCCGCCGCGATCTCGAGGAGATCCTCGACGAGGACCCCTACGGCGGTCAGCCCCCGCGCCCCGCTGGCCGTCGCGGGGCGAATCGTCCCGACGCCCCCGGGCGCCGCGGGCCCGGCCGTCCTGATGCCTATCCGCCCCCCGACAGCTACGACGACCCTGCCTTCGGGGGCCGCCGATCCGGCGAGCCACGTGCTGGCGAGCCACGTGCTGGCGAGCCACGTGCTGGCGAGCGCCGGGTCGGCGAGCGCCGCGTGGGGGACGGCCGCCCAGGTGATCGTGGTGGCCGCGCCGACGGCGATCGACGTGTCGGTGATCGGCGGGCCGCCGGGCGTCGTCCCTACCCGGAGGAGGCCGCCTACGGGCACGGGGCCGCCTACCCGGACGAAGCCGCCTACCCGGACGAAGCCGGCTACGGCGACGAGCATGGCTATGGCGACGAACGCGGCTACGGCGACAAGAACGGCTACGGCGACGAGCGCGGCTACGGCGACGAGGGTGTCCACGCCGACGGGGTGGCCTACCCCGAGGAGGCGGACGAGAGGTACCAGCGTCAGGGCGCCCTTGGCCCGGGCGCTGGCCGCTACGACGACGATCCGTCCTACGGCCCCGGGGAGCCCTACGACCCCGACGACGACTACGACCCGGACGGGGGGTCGGGGGGACGTGGCCGGGCGGCCTCCGACGGCGGCTGGGGCGGCTCCTGGGACGACGACTCGCCGCCGCCGCCGCGGCGCCGCGGCGGGCGGGCGTTGCCGAAACTGATCGCGATCCTCGTCGTCGTCGCCGCGCTGCTGGGGCTTGGCATCGTGGGCGTCGGCAAGCTGGTCGGCCACGTCTCGGGCGGTTCGTCCGCCGCGGACTTCGCCGGCTCCGGCGACGGCATCGCCGTCGTGCGCGTCCCCGACGGCGCCACCGCCAGCCAGATCGCCCGGGCACTGCACGACGCGAACGTGACAGCGTCGGTCGGTGCGTTCGTCAAGGCCGCCGCGGCCAACCCGAAGTCGCTGGGCATCCAGCCGGGCACCTACCGGCTGCGCAGCCGGATGAGCGCCCAGGCCGCGCTCACCGCGCTGCTCGATCCCGCCTCGGGTGCGCCGTTCCGGTTCGTGATCAAGGAGGGTATGACCGTCCAGGCGGTGCTCGCCGGCATCCACGACCGCCTCGGCACACCGATGGCGGACCTCGAGGCGATCGTGCGTAACCCGGCCCAGCTCGGCGTGCCGGCCTACGCGCCGACGCTGGAGGGCTACCTGTTCCCGTCGACCTACGACATCACGCCCGGGCAGAGCCCGGTGCAGCTGCTGAGCTCGTTCGTCGACCGGTTCAGGACCGAGGCCGCGGCGATCAACCTCGAGCAGGGGGCGGCCGCCCGCAACCTGAAGCCCGCCGAGATCGTGACCATCGCCTCGATCATCGAGAAGGAGGTCGCGAACGCCGACGAGGGCCCGAAGGTCGCCCGGGTGATCTACAACCGGCTGGCCGACACCACCGGCGGGTTCCGTCGCCTCGACATGGACTCCACCACCCGTTACGCCGAGGACGAGTACACCGGCCCGCTCTCGCAGGAGCAGCTGACCCGGGCGAACCCGTACAACACCCGCTCGGTCGCGGGTCTGCCGCCGGGCGCGATCTCCAACCCGGGCCTGTGGGCGTTGAAGTCGGCCCTGGCGCCGGCGGACGGCACCTGGCTGTACTTCGTGTCCATGCCGCGCAGCAACGTCACCGAGTTCGCGACGACCTCCGCGCAATGGACCGCCCTCCAGGCCCGCTACCGCGCCGAGGGCGGCCGCGAGTAGTTACCGGCACGGACGGATGTCGCGCGGCGACCTGGTGCGCAGGGCTGGTACGGGACGGGAGATGCAGTGACGCAGGACGTGGACCCCGCCCCGATGGCCGGGGCCGAAGCCGGGGCCGAAGCCGAAGCCGAAGCCGAAGCCAAGGCCGGGGCCGGGGATGTGGCCGGACGACGCGGCTGGTCCGCGCGGGTCGCCGCGTCGGCGACGGCGCGGGAGCCGGCCCGCGCCGCGGTGCTGGGCGCCCCGGTGGACCATTCGCTGTCCCCGGTGCTGCACGGTGCCGCCTATGCCCGCCTCGGTCTGGCGGTGCGCTACACCGCCATCCACTGTGAGCCGGTGGGGCTGCCGGCGATGCTGGCGCGGCTGCGCACCGAACCCGGCTGGCTCGGTGTGTCGCTGACCATGCCGCTGAAGACCGTCGTTCTGGACCTGCTGGACGAGGTCGATCCGACGGCGGCGGCGATCGGCGCGGTCAACACCGTCGTCGTCGGCGCGGACGGCCATCTGCGCGGGGACAACACCGACGTCGCCGGCATCACGTTCGCACTGCGCCGGGTGACCGACCGGACGCCACGTCAGCCAATGATCATCGGTGCCGGTGGCACCGCCCGCGCCGCGGTGGCCGCGCTCGCCGTCGCCGGCTGCCCGCAGACGGCGGTCGTGGCCCGCCGCCCCGAGGCCGCCGCCGAACTCGCCGAGGTCGGCGAGCGACTCGGTATCGCCGTCACCTGCCTGCCCTGGGAGCTGCTGGCCACCGGCCTGCCCGCCGGACCCGACCTGGTCGTGGCCACCACCCCCGCCGGTGCGACCGATCCGCTGGCCCGCCGCCGCTGGCCGGCCACCAGCCCGCTGATCGAACTGCTCTACCATCCCTGGCCGACCGCGCTCGCGGCCACCGCCTACCGCGCCGGCGCCCGCGTCGCCGGCGGCCTGGAGATCCTCGCCGGGCAGGCCGTCGGCCAGGTCGCGCACTTCACCGGCCACGATGTTCCCGCGGGTGTGCTGTTCACCGCCGGCCAGGCGGCCCTCGAGCAGCGCGCCAGCCCGCCGCCGCCCGGCGACGACCACGCCACCGCCCACCCCTGACGCCACCGGGGTGGCACCGGCATCACCGGTATAACCGGGCGTCACGGGCGTCACGGGCGTCACGGGCGATGGGCGCGACGGCGGAAGGGAGGCCGGCGTGGGGGAGATCTGGGGTGGCGCCGCGATCGGGCTGGTCGCGCTGGGGGTCGCCGTCCGGTGGGGGCCGTGGGTGGTCGCCCTGTTCACCTCACCGCGGGCGTCCGAGTCGCCGCGGGACCCGCCGCGTGCCTGGCCGCTCGCGCTGGTGACGGCGGCGGTGCTGGGTGGCGTGGTCACGGTGCTGCATCGGCAGCCGAGCTGGGTGCCCGCCTACGCGTGGCTCGGGGTCGTCGGCGTCTGGCTGGCCGCGATCGACCTGCGGGAACATCGGCTACCGGATCCGCTGGTCCTGCCGTCCTACCCGGTGGTCGGCCTGCTGCTCGGACTCGCCGCGCTGCTCGACGACGCCCCCGGCCGGCTGCTGCGGGCCGCGGTGGCGGGGCTGGTGTGTTTCGCCGTGTTCCTCGTGTTGTACCGGTTGGCCGGGGGCGGTCTTGGCCGCGGCGACGTGAAACTTGTCGGGCTGCTCGGGATGGCCCTGGGCTGGCTGGGCTGGCGCAGCGTCCTGGTCGGCATGTTCGCGGGGATCGTCCTGGCCGGAGTGGTCGCGCTCGGGCTGCTCGCCGCCCGCCGGGTGCACCGGCGGGACAGGCTGGCCTACGGCCCGTTTCTGCTCGCCGGCACGCTGCTGGCCGTCCTCGCCACCGGCGGCTGACCGCGCGACGGCACCGGTGGGGCGGGGCGAGCTTGGTCATGTGGGGCCTGCCCGGGTGCCGCGACGTGCAAGACTGGTTCGCATGGTGCGTTGGTTGACAGCGGGGGAGTCCCACGGTCCGGCCCTGGTGGCCACAGTCGAGGGGCTGCCGGCGGGGATCCGGCTGACCAGTGCGGACATCGCGGCGGAGCTGGCCCGTCGGCGGCTCGGCCACGGCCGTGGCGCCCGGATGAGTTTTGAGCAGGACGCGATCGAACTGCTCGGCGGCCTGCGCCACGGCGTCTCGCTCGGCGGTCCGATCAGCGTCGTGGTGCGCAACACCGAGTGGCCCAAGTGGCAGCAGGTGATGGCGCCCGACCCGGTCGACCCGGCCACGCTCGCCGGCCTCGGCCGCAACGCGCCGCTGACCCGGCCCCGGCCCGGCCATGCCGACCTCGCCGGCATGCAGAAGTACGGCTTCGACGACGCCCGTCCCGTCCTGGAGCGGGCCAGCGCCCGGGAGACCGCGGCCCGGGTGGCGCTGGGCACCGCGGCCAAGGCGCTGCTGCGCCAGGCGTACGGCATCGAGGTGATCTCCCACGTGGTGGCGATCGGCGCCGTCGAGGTGCCTGCGGGCACCCCCGCGCCGACCTCCCTCGACACGGTGGACGCCGACCCCGTCCGCTGCGCCGACAGCGAGACCAGCGCGCGGATGGTCGCCGAGATCGACGCCGCCCACGCCGATTCCGACACCCTCGGCGGCATCGTCGAGGTGCTCGCCTACGGCTGCCCCCCGGGCCTGGGCAGCTACGTGCACGGCGACCGCCGCCTCGACGCCCGCCTCGCCGCCGAGCTGATGGGCATCCAGGCGATCAAGGGCGTCGAGTTCGGGGATGGTTTCACCACCGCCCGTCGGCGCGGCTCCGTCGCCCACGACGAGATCGAACCGATCAGCGGCACCGGTCGGCACGCGGTGCCGCAGGTCCGCCGGATCACCGACCGGGCCGGCGGGATCGAGGGTGGGATGACCACCGGCGAACCGCTGCGGGTCCGGATCGCGATGAAGCCGATCTCCTCGCTCACCCGTCCGCTGGCCACCGTCGACGTGACCACCGGTGAGCCCGCCGTCGCCATCAACCAGCGGTCGGACGTGTGCGCGGTGCCCGCCGCCGGAGTCGTCGCGGAGGCGATGGTCGCGCTGGTGCTCGCGGGCGCGGCACTGGAGAAGTTCGGCGGTGACTCGGTCGAGGAGAGCCGGCGCAACTGCGAGTCCTACCTCAAGGCGCTCCCCATCCACTGACCAGGGCCGAGAGCACCTCGACATCCCGACACCTCCGTACCTCCGCGGCGGCCGGACGAGTCCGGTCACCCTCACATGGCCGGACGAGCCCGGCGGGACAAGGACGCACGATCATGGTTGGGGACGCGGTGGCGACGACGCCGCCGTCGAAGGGACCGCTGGCCGTCCTGGTCGGCGCGCCCGGCGCGGGCAAGACCACCGTGGGGACCAGGCTCGCGCAACGCTGGGGCGTGACCCTGCGCGACACCGACGCGGACGTGGAGGCGGCCGAGGGCCGCGGTATCTCGGACATCTTCGTCGACTCCGGTGAGGAGTACTTCCGCGCCGCCGAGCACCGCGCGGTGGCCGCGGCCCTCGCCGAACATCCCGGGGTCGTCGCGCTCGGCGGCGGCTCGGTGCTCGATCCGGCCACCCGGTCGCTGCTCGCCGGCCATCGGGTCGCCTACCTGCGGGTCGGCCTCTCGGACGCGGTCCGGCGGGTGGGGTTGGCCCGCGACCGTCCGCTGCTGGTCGAGGGGCCGCGCACCCGCCTGGCCGCCCTGTTGCGGGAGCGGGAGCCGTTCTACCTCGAGGTCGCGGCGATCGTCGTCGACACCGCCGGCCGGGAGCCCGACGAGGTCGCCGACCTGGTCGCCCTCGCCCTCGACAACGCCGGCCCCGGCCCCGGCCCCGGCCCTGGTGTCGGTTCCGGCGCTGGTTCTGGTTCTGGTTCTCAGGGAAGTGGGCGGGTGCGGTCGTGAGTGGGTCGGTGAAGGTGGCTGACGTGGTGCGGATTCCCGTGCGGCCGCAGGGCGAACGTCCCTATGACGTCGTCCTCGGGGACGGGGTGCTCGGCGGTCTGGCCGAGATCGTCACCGGTCGCACCCGGGCGGTCCTGATCCATCCGGTGGCGCTGCGAGCGGTCGCGGCCCGGATCGTCGCGGATCTGCGCGCCCAGGCGGACCTGGAGGTGCACGCCGTCGAGGTGCCCGACGGCGAACCGGCCAAGCGGCTGGCGGTCGCGGGCGAATGCTGGGATGTGCTGGGTCGGCTCGGCCTGACCCGCGATGACGTGATCATCGGGCTCGGCGGTGGCACCGTGACGGACCTGGCCGGTTTCGTCGCGGCCAGCTGGCTGCGCGGGGTGGATGTCGTGCAGGTCCCGACCACGGTGCTCGGCATGGTCGACGCGGCCGTCGGTGGCAAGACCGGCATCGACGTCGACGCCGGCAAGAACCTGGTGGGCGCCTTCCACCAGCCGCTGACGGTGCTGTGCGACCTGGCGATGCTGGCCACGCTGCCCGCCGTCGAGGTCCGCGCCGGACTCGCCGAGGTGGTCAAGACCGGTTTCATCGCCGACGGCGCCATCCTCGACCTGCTCGAGGACGACCCCACCGGCCTCACCCATCTGCCCGAACTGATCGAACGCTCCATCCGGGTGAAGGCGGACGTCGTCTCCGGCGATCCGCGGGAGGCCGGGCGCCGCGAGGTGCTCAACTACGGCCACACCCTCGGCCACGCGATCGAGAAGGTGGAGCACTTCAGCTGGCGCCACGGTGAGGCGATCTCGGTGGGCATGGTGTTCGCGGCGGAACTGTCCCGACTCGCGGTCGGTCTGGACGAGACCACCGTCGGACGCCACCGCAGGCTGCTGACCAGCATCGGGCTGCCCGTCAGCTACGACGCGGACCGCTGGCCGGCGCTGCTGGACGCGATGCGCGTCGACAAGAAGTCCCGCGGCCGGCGTCTGCGTTTCATCGGTCTGACCGCCCGTGGCGAGACGACCATCGTGGACGATCCGGAGAGCAGCCTGCTCACCGCGGCGTATCGCAGTGTCGCTCGGTAGACTGGCCCGCGGACTGGCAGATCGTGGCGTGTCCGGCTCCGCTGGTGTGGAGCAGCCTGCCCGGGCCCTGGCGGCCCGGTGGTGTGGCGGCCTGACGGGCTGGCAGCCTGGCGGTTGACAGCCCAGCGGTCCGGCGGTGTGACGGCTTACGGGTGTGACGGCGCACTGGCGTGACGGCCTGGTGACGGGCCGGTGGCGTGACGGGCCGGTCCCAGGGATTTACGGAGTCTCGCCGCGGCGAGGCATCCGGACAACGACGATCCGCCGTCGGAGTACGGCAACCGAACGGAGAACGCACGCAGTGGCGACGACCAACGACCTGAAGAACGGCATGACGCTCGACCTCGACGGGGTGCTCTGGAACGTCGTGGGCTTCCAGCACGTCAAGCCGGGTAAGGGCGGTGCGTTCGTCCGCACGACCCTGAAGAACGTGCTCACCGGCAAGGTGGTCGACCGTACGTTCAACGCCGGCCTCAAGGTCGACATCGCCACGGTCGACCGTCGCGAGATGACCTACCTCTACCGCGACGGTCCCGACTACGTCTTCATGGACAGCGAGTCCTACGAGCAGATCCCCATCCCGCCGGCTGTCGTCGGCTCGGTGTCCGACTACATGCTGGAGAACACGGTCGGCACGGTCGCGCTGCACGACGGCGCCCCGCTCTACGTGGAGCTGCCGGCCAGCGTCGAGCTCACCATCGCGCAGACCGACCCCGGTGTGCAGGGTGACCGCTCCACCGGTGGGACCAAGCCCGCCACCCTCGAGACCGGTGCGACGATCAACGTCCCGCTGTTCATCACCACCGGGGAGAAGGTCAAGGTCGACACCCGCGACGGCCGTTATCTGGGCCGGGTGACGAGCTGAGCGCCCGTTCGAAGGCTCGCCGCCGCGCGCTCGACATCCTCTTCGAGGCGGACGTACGCGGCGCGCACGTCTCCGAGATCCTCGCCGCCCGCAAGGTGCGTGCCGACCCGCCCGTCTCGGAGTACACCGAGGGTCTGGTCGTCGGCGTCATCGAGAACTGGCGTGAGATCAACGACCGGATCGGCCACCACGCCCAGGGCTGGACCCTGGACAGGATGCCCCCCGTCGACCGCAACATCCTGCGTATCGCCGTGTTCGAGCTCGGCTGGCGCCCCGACGTCCCCGGGCGGGTCGTGATCGACGAGGCCGTCGAACTCGCGAAGTCCCTGTCCACCGACCGCTCCCCGAGCTTCGTCAACGGCCTGCTCGGCGGCCTGTTCGACGCCACCGGCACCGCCGCTCGACCGGACGGCGCCACGTCGTCCGAAACCGGGACGCAAGTCGAGACCGGGGCTGGAACCGGGGCGGCCACGTCGTCGTCGGTCGCCGGGTCCGGGGCGTCGTCGGCGCCGGTGCCCACGTCGGCGGCCGACCCGGCTTTGTGATCGCCCGATCCGCGTGTCGGGTCGGCGTCCACTCGGCAGCCGGGATTCGTCCCGAGCGCTGAGACCGTCGACCGACCTCTGGATCGATCGACGGGCATTCGCCCGGCTGGCGACGGCGCTGTCCCTGAGCATGCGTGGACAGCGCGCCTGGTGGCTGGACCCGTGAGCACGCACCCCTCGCCTCGACGCCACGCGCATCGTGCCTGCGTGGGCCAGCGGGATCGTGCCGGACCGGGAGGACCGCCCGGGATCGGTGACGGCACGCCGCTGCCGTGCTCCGGAGCGGATGTGGTCGCCGCAGGGCGGCCTGAGGACTCCACGATCGACGGGAGCCCGTCGTGGATGCGGAGGCCGCCGCGGTCAGGGCGGCGGGGGGGTACCGGCCCGGTACGCCGTCGGTGTGACGGCGTACCGGGGTGTATCCCCGGCCGAGACGTACCGGGATCTCCCCGGCAGGGCTGGCGTCGCCTGTGTACCTGGTGCGGCCGCGATCGGATGGCCGATCGATCCCCGGTCGTACCGTTTTCCCGCCGGCCGATGCTAGTCGTGCCACGGACGAAACCGCAGGTCGCGGTGCCGGCGGGACCGCGACCGAAGCCGCGGGTGCTGCGAGGTGCCAACGGTGCGATGGTGCGGATGGTCGCCAGTACTACGGGTGGTGCGGGTGGTGCCTGTGGACACGGGGCGGGTCAGCGCCGCCCGGCGCGGGCCTCAGACGTCGGAGGCGGTCGCGTCCGCGCCCTGCTCGGGAGACAGGACGCCCCAGGAGACGAGCTGCTCGGTGAGCTTGCTCGGGGAGGTGTCGTAGATCACCGCGAGGGAGCGCAGGTCCTCGTAGCGGATGGAGAGCACCCGGCCGTTGTAGTCGCCGCGCTGGCTCTGGATGGTCGCGGCGTAGCGGGCGAGCGGGCCGCCCTGCTCCTTCGGGACCTGGGAAAGACGCTCGAGGTCAAGCACGATCCGCGGGGACTGCTCCAGCGGGGCGACGGTGGAACCCTCGGGCAGCAGCTCTCCGACGGGAACGCCGTAGAACTCCGCGAGTTCCGAGAGACGCTGTACGGTGACGGCGCGGTCCCCACGTTCGTAGGAACCGACGACGACGGCTTTCCACCGACCGTGCGACTTCTCCTCGACGCCATGAAGCGAGAGCCCCTGCTGGGTGCGTATTGCGCGCAGCCGAGCACCGAGCGCCTTCGCATAGTCGGACATCGGAGTGCCCACTCCTGTCGTGGTTGATCACTGGTACCGGGGCTCGTGCCTCCGGCGGTTACCGATAGTAGTGCCCGGCAGGTTGAGGCTCGACACCCGGGGGGTCGTGTCGCTTCTTTCTTTGTACCACTTTCTGTAGCCCTCCGGTTGCACGCTCTACCTGCCCGGCGGGAACTTTCGCGGATCGCCGTATCGGCGCGTACACGAGACGCCACGGTAACTGGCAGTCACAGATTCGCGATGATAGTTGGCGTCGCAACGATGTGCGAGAGGTATCGCCGGATGGTTGACCGGACGCCCCGCGGGTACGCGGTCTCGTCTGTGGACGAAGCCTCCCGCGCCCGGAGTGCCCTGGTAACGTCGCTAGGACCGCTCCTTTAAGGACCGTCCAGTGAGGCGGGGAAGGAGGGATGCCGCGTGGCCGCAGCCGCCCCGGGCGACCCCGTGTCGCGCCGTCCAGGCGCCGCCAGGACAGTACTGTCCGCCGACGACATCACTCGGATCGTCAGTCGGATGGCACATCAGATCCTCGAGAAGACCACCGGCGGTGCCGGTGTGGTGCTTCTCGGTATACCCACTCGTGGGGTACCCCTCGCGCACCGACTGGTACGCCGTGTACACGCAGTGGAAGGCGTGGATCTTCCCGTCGGCTCGCTCGATCCCACCATGTACCGCGATGATCTTCGTTTGCGCGGAGTTCGGCCACTCGAGGTGACCGAGATCCCCGACGGCGGCGTCGACGGCAAGGTGGTCATCCTCGTCGACGACGTCCTGTTCTCCGGGCGCACCGTGCGCGCCGCGCTGGACGCCCTGGCCGCCTACGGGCGACCGCGTGCGGTGCAGCTGGCCGTCCTCGTCGACCGGGGGCATCGGGAACTGCCGATCAGAGCCGACTACGTCGGGAAGAACATGCCGACCTCGCGTCGCGAGCTGGTGGCCGTGCGCCTGCGGGAGGTCGACGGTGGCGACGGC
Source organism: Frankia sp. AgPm24 (assembly GCF_023243055.1). Lineage (NCBI taxonomy): Bacteria > Bacillati > Actinomycetota > Actinomycetes > Frankiales > Frankiaceae > Frankia > Frankia sp. AgPm24. The sequence goes on from NZ_JALKFW010000193.1 coordinate 18,544, forward strand.
GTGCTGATCCTGCCGCCCACGACCGGCCCGACCGGCCCGTCCGGCCCGACCAGCACCGACGAGCCGAGTGGACGGGATCAGCAATGACACGACAGAACCCGGGTGCGCCGATGGTCGCGGGCGCAGCGTGAAACGACATCTGCTGTCCACCGAGGACCTCGGCCGGGACGACGCGCTGCTGGTGCTGGACACCGCCGAGCGGATGGCCCGGGTCGCCGAGGCGTCCGTGCGCAAGCTGCCCACCCTGCGTGGGCGGACCGTCGTCAACCTGTTCTTCGAGGATTCCACCCGTACCCGCACGTCCTTCGAGGTCGCCGCCAAGAGGCTGTCGGCCGATGTGATCAATTTTTCGGCGCGCGGGTCAAGCGTGTCGAAGGGGGAAAGCCTGAAGGACACGGCGCAGACCCTGGAGGCGATGGGTGCCGACGTGGTCGTCTGCCGACATCCGGCCAGTGGCGCGCCGCATCGACTCGCGTCCTGGGTACGTGGCAGCGTGGTGAACGCCGGGGACGGCACCCACGAGCATCCGACCCAGGCGTTGCTCGACGCGTTCACGATGCGCCGACGGCTCGGCCGGATCGAGGGGCTGCGGGTCACGATCGTCGGTGACGTGCTGCATTCCCGGGTGGCGCGTTCGAACGTCTGGTTGTTGGCCACACTCGGTGCCAGTGTGACGGTCGTGGCGCCACCGACACTGTTGCCGCTTGGTGTCTCCTCGTGGCCGGTCGAGGTGTCGTACAACCTTGACGCCGTCCTGCCCAAGAGTGATGTGGTGATGATGTTGCGGGTCCAGCGGGAGCGGATGTCCGCGGCCTTCTTCCCGACCGAGCGGGAGTACAGCCGCCGCTACGGTCTGGACGTCGATCGGGCCGCGAACCTGCCGGAGCACGCCCTGGTGATGCACCCGGGGCCGATGGTCCGCGGGATGGAGATCGCCTCCCAGGTGGCGGATTCGGCCCGGTCGACCGTGGTGGAGCAGGTCGCGAACGGGGTGAGCGTGCGGATGGCCGTGTTGTATCTGCTGCTGGGTGGTTCCGGGGAGGTCGCATGAGCACGTCGGGGCAGGTCCAGAACCGGGGCCAGGACCAGGGGCGGGCGTGGGTACTGCGTCGGGTGCGGCCGCTGGGCGGTGAGCCCGTGGACGTGCTGCTGGCGGACGGGGTGATCGCGGGCTGGCGGCCAGCCGGCTCGACCGGGCCCGACTCCGAGGGACTGCCGCCGGGTACGACGATCCTGGACACCGACGGGCTGATCCTGCTGCCCGGGCTCGTCGACCTGCACACCCACCTGCGGGAACCGGGCCGTGAGGACGCCGAGACGGTCGAGTCCGGCACCCGGGCGGCGGCACTCGGCGGCTACACCTCGGTGTTCGCGATGGCCAACACCAATCCGGTGGCCGACACCGCGGGCGTGGTCGAGCAGGTCTACCGGCTCGGGATCGACGCCGGGCACTGCGATGTGCGTCCGGTCGGCGCGGTCACCGTCGGGCTCGGCGGGCAGCGCCTGGCCGAACTCGGGGCGATGGCCGGGTCCGCCGCGGGTGTGCGGGTGTTCTCCGACGACGGCCACTGCGTCTCGGACGCGCAGCTCATGCGCCGGGCGCTGGAGTACGTCAAGGCCTTCGACGGTGTCGTCGCGCAGCACGCCGAGGAGCCGCGGCTCACCGAGGGCGCCCAGATGAACGAGGGTGTGGTCGCGGCGCGCCTGGGCCTGCCCGGCTGGCCGGCGGTCGCCGAGGAGGCGATCATCGCCCGGGACGCGCTGCTCGCCGGGCATGTCGACTCCCGGCTGCACATCTGCCATGTGTCCACCGCGGGCTCGGTGGACATCATCCGCTGGGCGAAGGCGAAGGGCTGGCGGGTCACCGCCGAGGTCACCCCGCACCACCTGCTGCTCACCGACGACCTGGCCAGCAGCTACGACCCGGTCTTCAAGGTCAATCCGCCGTTGCGCACCGCGGCGGACGTGGCGGCGCTGCGCGCGGGCCTGGCCGACGGCACGATCGACTGCGTCGCCACCGACCACGCCCCGCACGCCGCGCAGGACAAGGAGACCGAGTGGGCCGCGGCCCGCCCGGGCATGCTCGGCCTGGAGACGGCGCTGTCCGTGGTGATCGAGACGATGGTCGTGGGCGGGCGGCTGGACTGGGCCGGTGTGGCCGACCGGATGGCGCTGGCCCCCGCCCGCATCGGCGGCCTGAAAAGCCCCGCCGCCGACGCGAGCGGCTCGGTCGCCGTCGGCGCGCCCGCGACCCTGACGCTGCTGGACCCGTCGCCATGGCAGGTCGTCGACCCGCAGGCGCTGGCCAGCCGCAGCCGCAACACCCCGTACGCGGGACGGTCCCTGCCGGGCTCCGTGCGGGCGACGTTCCTGCGGGGTCGACCCACCGTGCTCGACGGGAAGATCGTATGAGCGGGGCACTACCGGCGGCTGGTTCGGTCGTGCTGGCGGCCGGGTCCGCCCAGGCCCGGCTGGGGCTGCGGGTCCTGCTCGGCGTCGGCCTGCTGCTGGTGCTCGTCGCCATGATCGGCGCCCTGGCCCGGATCTGGCGCAGCCGGGCCGAGCGGGACGAGGAGAACCTGCCCGACCTGCCCGAACCACCGGTCGAACCCGGCACGGTGCTCGCCGCCCCGCTGCGCGGGACCTACCTCGGCACCGTCGACGCCGGCCACTGGCTGGAGTGGATCTCCGCCCGTGGCCTCGGTGGCGGGACCGGCGGCTATCTCAGCGTCTACGAGACGGGTGTGCGGGTGGACCGCGGCGACGCCGCGTTCTGGATTCCGCGCGAGGCGGTGCGCGGGGCACGCCTGGAACGCGCGCACGCCGGCAAGGTGTCCGCACCGGGCCGACTCATCGTGGTGGCCTGGTCCTTCGACGGGCATGAGCTCGAGACGGGCTTTCGCGGTGAGGACCGGGCCCGCCAGCCCAAGACCGTCCGGGCGGTGCACGAACTCATCGGTCCGCCGCCGGCGCATCTGGCCGCCGGCGACGTCACCTCGCCGCACGCCCTGCCGCGGGTCCGCCCCCGGCTGCGCCCACGCGCGATCGTGCCCGGTCACGGCGGTGCGCAGCGGCCCGGCTCGGGTCAGCCCACCGAGGAGATCCCCGCCATCCGCGCCGGTCTGCGTCGGCGCCGCGCTCCGGTCCGCGGCGACGCCCGTCCGGTCGACCCCCGGGCCGTCCCCGCGCGCTCCGAACGGGAGCGGGACTACCAGCCGATGCGCCGGCCGCGACCCGGCTATCCGGACCCCGCTCGCGCCAGCGCCCCGCCACCACCCACCCGACCTACCGGGGAATGGCAGGTCGATCCGCGCACCATGGGGACCTGGCGGGCGACCGGCACCGCGGCCGGGTCCGCATCCCTGCCCGTACCCGAGCCCACCGATTCCGGTCAGTACCCGATCGTCGATCCGTTGACCTCGCCGCTGGGTGAGGTCCGCAGGCTGAAGGAGGATCGTTGAGCACCCTCACCTCGAGCGCCGGCGGCGCGGCCGACCCGGGCGCCGGCGACACGGCCATCCCGAGTGCGCAGCGCGTCACCCCCCGTCCGGTGACCCGGGACCGTCCGGCGCGGGCCGTGCTCATGTTGGAGGACGGCCGGTCCTTCACCGGCGAGGCATACGGCGCGATCGGCGAGGCGTTCGGTGAGGCCGTCTTCTCCACCGGGATGACCGGCTACCAGGAGACCCTCAGCGACCCGTCCTTCCATGGGCAGATCGTCATCATGACCGCGCCGCACATCGGCAACACCGGCGTCAACGACACCGACTACGAGTCCGACCGCATCCAGGTCGCCGGCTTCGTGGTCCGTGACCCGGCCCGACGCGCGTCCAACTGGCGTTCACGCGGCAGCCTCGAGGACGAGCTCAGCGCGGCCGGAGTGGTCGGCATCAGCGGCATCGACACCCGGGCCCTCACCCGCCACCTGCGCGAACGCGGTGCGATGCGGTGCGCCATCTCCAGCACCCTCGACATCCCGGCCGCCGACACCCTGGCCCTCGACACCCCGACCACCGACACCCCGACCACCGACATCCCGCCGGCTGGTACGTCGTCCGCTGGTACGTCGGCGGTGGCGGGCGCGGCGGACGGCGACGCGCGGGCCGCCCTGCTGGGACGGGTACGCCGCTCGCCGAAGATGGTCGGCGCGGACCTCGCCCCGCGGGTGTCGACCCGGGAGCCCTACCTGGTGGCAGCGGCCGGCGACGGACCGGCGCGCTTCACCGTCGCCGCGCTGGACCTGGGCATCAAGCGCGCCACCCCACTGGCGCTGGCGGCGCTGGGCTGTGACGTGCACGTCCTGCCGGCGCGCAGCACGGGGGAGCAGCTGCTCTCGCTCGCACCGGACGGGGTGTTCCTGTCCAACGGTCCGGGGGACCCGCAGACGGCCGACTACGCCGTCGACGCGCTGCGCACCGTGCTGGCCGCCGGGGTGCCGGTGTTCGGCATCTGCTTCGGCCACCAGGTGCTGGCCCGGGCACTGGGCTTCGAGACCTACAAGCTGACCTACGGTCACCGCGGGGTGAACCAGCCGGTCGGCGACGTGGCCACCGGACGTATCGCGGTGACCAGCCAGAACCACGGGTTCGCCGTGCGCGCGCCGCTGACCGGCACGACCGACACCCCGTACGGCCGGGTGGTGGCCAGTCACATCGGGCTCAACGACAACGTCGTCGAGGGATTGGAGTGCCTGGACGTGCCGGCCTTCAGCGTGCAGTTCCATCCGGAGGCAGCGCCCGGGCCGCATGACGCGGCCGGCCTGTTCGAGAAGTTCCGCGACCTGATGGCCACCACCCGCACCGCGCGCGTGGGCAGTGCGGGTCCGGGCAGTGCGGGTCCGGGCAGTGCGGGTCCGGTCGAGCCGAGTGCGGACGGGGCCCTCTGATGCCACGGCGTGAGGATCTCGCCAGCGTCCTGGTGATCGGCTCGGGGCCGATCGTCATCGGCCAGGCCTGCGAGTTCGACTACTCCGGGACCCAGGCCTGTCGGGTGCTGCGGGCCGAGGGGCTGCGGGTCATCCTGGTCAACAGCAACCCGGCGACGATCATGACCGATCCGGAGCTCGCCGACGCCACCTACGTCGAGCCGATCACCCCGGACATCGTCACCAAGATCATTGATCGGGAGCGGCCCGACGCGATCCTGGCCACCATGGGTGGTCAGACCGCGTTGAACACCGCGGTCGCCCTGCACGACTCGGGTGTGCTCGAACGGTTCGGGGTGCGCCTGATCGGCGCGAACATCGACGCGATCCGCTCCGGTGAGGACCGTCAGGCGTTCAAGGACATCGTCGCCGCGGTCGGCGGCGAGTCGGCCCGCAGCGCGGTCTGCCACACCGTCGAGGAGTGCCTGGCCGCGGGGGAGGAGTTCAGCTTCCCGGTGGTCGTGCGGCCGAGCTTCACCCTCGGTGGCGCCGGCAGCGGCTTCGCCCACGACGCGGCCGAGCTCGCCCGGATGTCCGCCGACGGTCTCGCGGCCAGCCCGTCCACCGAGGTGCTCGTCGAGGAGTCGGTGCTCGGCTGGAAGGAGTACGAGCTCGAGCTCATGCGGGACCGCGCCGACAACGTGGTCGTCGTCTGCTCGATCGAGAACGTCGACCCGATGGGCGTGCACACCGGTGACTCGATCACCGTCGCCCCGGCGATGACGTTGACCGACCGCGAGTACCAGCGGATGCGGGACATGTCGATCGCGGTGATGCGGGCCGTCGGCGTCGACGCGGGTGGCTGCAACATCCAGTTCGCCGTGGACCCGGCGACCGGCCGCCAGATCGTCATCGAGATGAACCCGCGGGTGTCGCGTTCGTCGGCGCTGGCGTCCAAGGCCACCGGCTTCCCGATCGCCAAGATCTCGGCGAAGCTCGCGCTCGGCTACACCCTGGACGAGATCCCCAACGACATCACCCGCACCACCCCGGCCGCCTTCGAGCCGACCCTGGACTACGTGGTGGTCAAGGTGCCGCGGTTCGCGTTCGAGAAGTTCCCCGGCGCCGACCCGATGCTCACCACGACGATGAAGTCCGTCGGCGAGGCGATGGGGGTGGGGCGCAGCTTCGCCGAGGCCCTGCAGAAGGCGCTGCGCTCGATGGAGTCCGCCGGCAGCACCTTCACCTTCGCGCCGCCCGAGCAGGACGCCGCCACCCTGCTCGAGATCGCCAGCACCCCGCACGACGGCCGGCTGCGCGTCGTCCAGCAGGCGCTGCTGGCCGGTGCGACGATCGACGAGGCGTTCGCCGCCACCGCCATCGACCCCTGGTTCCTGGACCAGCTCGTCTTCCTCAACGAGATCGCCGCGTCGGTCACCCGTGACCCGGACGGCATCCGCCGCGCCAAGCGGGCCGGCTTCTCCGACGTCCAGCTCGCGGCCCTGCTCGACACCAAGGAAGACGTCGTGCGGGCCTTCCGGCACCGCGCGGGGATCCGTCCGGTGTTCAAGACCGTGGACACCTGCGCGGCCGAGTTCGCCTCCGAGACGCCCTACCACTACTCCGCCTACGACGAGGAGACCGAGGTCGCCCCCAGCGGACGGCCACGGGTGATCGTGCTGGGCAGCGGGCCGAACCGGATCGGCCAGGGCATCGAGTTCGACTACGCCTGCTGTCACGCGGTGATGGCGCTCTCGGACGCCGGCTACGAGACCGTCATGGTCAACTGCAACCCGGAGACGGTGTCCACCGACTACGACACCGCCGACCGGCTCTACGTCGAACCGCTCACCGTCGAGGACGTCCTCGAGGTCGTGCACGCCGAGCAGCAGGCCGGGCCGCTGGCCGGTGTGATCGTGCAGCTCGGTGGCCAGACCCCGCTGGGGATCGCCGCGGCGCTGGCCGAGGCCGGGGTGCCGATCGTCGGCACCCCGCCGAAGGCGATCCATCTCGCCGAGGACCGTGGCCTGTTCGGCCGGGTGCTCGCGGCCGCGAACCTGCCCTCCCCGCCGCACGGGGTGGCGACGTCGTTCCCGGAGGCCCGGGCGGTCGCCGAACGGGTCGGCTATCCGGTGCTGGTCCGTCCGTCCTATGTCCTGGGTGGACGCGGGATGGAGATCGTCTACGACGACGCGATGCTGCGCGACTACATCGAGCGGGCCACGGCCATCTCGCCGGAGCATCCGGTGCTCGTCGACCGGTTCCTCGATGACGCGGTCGAGATCGACGTCGACGCGCTCTTCGACGGCGAGACGCTCTACCTCGCCGGCGTGATGGAGCACATCGAGGAGGCCGGGGTGCACTCCGGCGACTCGGCCTGCGCGCTGCCACCGATCACCCTCGGCCGCGCCGACCTCGAGCGGATTCGCACGTCCACCGAGGCGATCGCCCGCGGCACCGGTGTGCGGGGACTGCTCAACGTCCAGTACGCCCTGCAGTCGGACGTCCTGTATGTGCTCGAGGCGAACCCGCGGGCCTCGCGGACCGTGCCGTTCGTCTCCAAGGCGACGGCGGTGCCGCTGGCCAAGGCCGCCGCCCGGGTCATGCTCGGCGCGACCATCGGTGAGCTGCGCGCCGAGGGTCTGCTGCCGAGCACCGGCGACGGCGCGAGCCTGCCGCTGGACTCACATATCGCCGTCAAGGAGGCAGTGCTGCCCTTCGGACGGTTCCGGGACGCCAGCGGACGCGGCGTCGACACGGTGCTCGGCCCGGAGATGAAGTCCACCGGCGAGGTGATGGGCGTCGACGACTCGTTCGGCACCGCCTACGCCAAGTCGCAGGCCGCCGCCTACGCCTCGCTGCCCACCTACGGCCGGGTGTTCGTCTCGGTGGCCAACCGGGACAAACGGGCGATGATCTTCCCGATCAAGCGGCTGGCCGATCTCGGCTTCGTCGTCTACGCCACCGAGGGCACCGCGGAGGTGCTGCGCCGCAACGGTGTGAAGGCTGTCGTCCTGGGCAAGCACCGGGCGCCGCGTGAGGGCCTGGCCGACTGCGTCGAAATGATCAATTCTGGTCAGATCGACCTGGTCATCAACACCCCGTGGGGCGTGGGCCCGCGACTGGACGGCTATGAGATCCGCACCGCCTGTGTGAGCGCCGGCGTCCCGTGTATCACCACCATCCAGGGTGCCGCCGCCTGCGTGCAGGGCATCGAATCGCTGGTGCGGGGGGAGCTCGGCGTCCGCCCGCTGCAGGAGTACCACGCGGTTCTGCGCGAGGCCTGGGGTGACGAGCCACTGGCCAACCGGGCCACCGCCGCCCGGGCCGCCGCCGCTGACGGGTCCGCCCCGGTCGCCCCCGCCGCCGCGCGGCCCGGGCCCGCTGCCCCCGCCCGCACCCCCCGCCGCGCCCCCGCCCCCCCGCCCTGGCGGGAACAGCCGGTGCGGGAACAGCCGGTGCGGGAGTCGTCGGTGCAGGAGCAGGGGACCACGCGGACGAGCCGATGAGCATCGGGCCGACCGGGCGGGCGCCGCTGGCGGTCGCCCTGGACGCGCCGGACGGGGCGACCGCGCTGCGCTGGGCCGCGGCGGTCGCCCCCGCCGCGGCGGTTCTCAAGATCGGCCTGGAGCTGTTCTACCGGGAGGGCCCCGCGGTGGTCGACGCCCTGCGTGAGCAGGGCCTGCTGGCCGCGGCGCCCGGAAGTGCCAGCGCGCCGGAGCTTTTTCTCGATCTGAAACTCCATGACATTCCGGCAACTGTCGCCGGTGGCATGCGCTCGGTCGCCACGTTGTCTCCTCGCTTCGTCACCGTCCACGCGGCGGGGGGATCGGCGATGGTACGCGCGGCGGTCGACGCGGCCCCCGACATCGAGGTGGCCGGTGTGACCGTGCTCACCTCGCTGGACGTGGAGGCGCTGGCCGCCATCGGGTTCACCGGGCCGCCGCGGGACGTGGTGCGGCGCCTGGCGGTCCTCGCGGTCGAGGCCGGGGCGCGGGCCCTGGTGTGCAGCCCGCAGGAGGTCCGCATGGTCCGTTCGGAGCTCGGTGATGCCGTGACTCTCATCACCCCCGGAGTGCGTCCGCCAGGTGCTCAGGCCGCCGATCAGGCCCGGACCGCGACACCGCGGGAGGCGATCGCGTCGGGTGCCAACCTGGTCGTGGTGGGCCGTCCGATCACCCGAGCCACCGATCTGGGCGAAGCCGCCCAGGCCATCGCCGACAGTATTTCCGCAGGTCGGGCGCCTGTCGGCGCGTGATGGCCGAGGTCAGGGCAGGGTGTGTTCGTCCTGGTGCGGTATGAAGCGGTACGGTGGGGACGTCGTAGACCGAAAGGGCGCGGCACGAGCGGGCCACCCCTTTCGTCCCGTCAAAGCCTTCTCTTGTGCGGACAATATGTCCGCATCAGAGTGTTGTGGCCAAGGCTGGACTGAGGAACCACTTCCTCGCTAGTTTGCGCGGCGCGATCACCGAATTGAGGAGGCGTACCCGTGCCCCTGCCGCCCCTAACGCCCGAGCAGCGGGCCGCCGCCCTTGAGAAAGCCGCGTTGGCTCGTAAGCAGCGCGCAGAACTCAAGGACAGGCTGAAGAAGGCGGAGACGACTCTGGCTGCCGTCCTGGAACAGGCGGAAGCTGATGAGGTCGTCGGCAAGATGAAGGTTTCGGCTGTTCTCGAGTCGCTTCCCGGGGTCGGGCGTGTACGCGCCCAGAAGATCCGGGAACGCCTGGGGATCAGCCCGACCCGCCGGCTGAGAGGGCTCGGCGCGAAGCAGCGCGCCGCGCTCCTCGAGGAGTTCGGAACGGCCTGATCCAAGCGGAGTGGAAATTCACTCTGCGCGTTGGAGGATGGCCGGGTGGGTCGCGGCATCATCGGGTGAGCGGTGTCACGTCCGTTCTTCCGGTGAAGCCGTGGAACCTTCCCACGGATCGGGGGACGGTATTTATGCCGCCCCCCGATCCGAAAGTCCTGTAGAAGCTTGTCCCTCCCCGACCGTCCCGTGGAGTACTCCGCGGGCGGACGACCCGTCGTGCGCGCCGCATGGCCACGGCGGCCTAGGGTGTGACCCGTGGGTCTCACAGTGCTCTCCGGGCCGTCCGGAGTCGGGAAGGGAACGGTCGTGGCGGCCGTGCGCGCGCATCACCCTGAGGTCTGGGTGTCGGTCAGTACCACCACCCGGGCACCCCGGCCGGGGGAGACCGACGGTGTCGAATACCACTTCGTTGACGCCGAGGAGTTCGCGCGCATGGTCAAGGCCGGCGAGTTCGTCGAACACGCCATGTTCGCCGGGCACGCCTATGGCACGCCACGGCGACCACTGGCCGAACGGCTGGCGGCGGGCATCTCGTGCCTGCTGGAGATCGAGCTACTCGGTGCCCGGCAGGTCCGCTCGGCGATGCCCGACGCCCGCTTCGTCTTCCTGGCCCCGCCCACGTTCGAAGAACTGGTGCGGCGACTGACCACCCGCGGCACCGAAGCGCCCGAGATCATCGCGCGTCGCCTGGACCGGGCGCGGATCGAGCTCGCGGCCGAGACCGAGTTCGACCACGTCATCGTCAACGACGATGTGCAGGCCGCGGCCGCCCGCTTGGTAGCATTGATGATCGACTAGCCCAGCCGTGTCTGGTTGAGCTGCGTGGCACTCAGGAAGGACACCGTGGCCGGTACCGTCGCCCACCCCGAAGGCATCACCAACCCCCCGATCGACGAACTGCTCGAGGCGACCGACTCGAAGTACAGCCTGGTCATCTACGCGGCCAAGCGCGCCCGTCAGATCAACGCCTACTACTCCCAGCTCGGCGAGGGTCTGCTCGAGTACGTCGGGCCGCTGGTCGAGACGACCAACGCCCAGGAGAAGCCGCTGTCGATCGCGCTGCGCGAGATCAACGCCGGTCTGCTCACCCACGAGACCGTGGCTGACACCCTTCCCCCGATCGCCTGAGCCGCACGTCGGTGAGCAGGGTCGTTCTCGGGGTCGCGGGTGGGATCGCCGCCTACAAGGCGGTCGAGGTGCTACGCCGGTTCACCGAGTCCGGCCACGAGGTGCGGGTCGTGCCGACCGCGGCCGCGCTGCGGTTCGTCGGCGAGACGACCTGGGCCGCGTTGTCGGGCAATCCGGTGACCACCGGTGTCTGGGAGGACGCCGACGAGGTCGCCCACGTGCGCATCGGCCGCACCGCCGACCTGGTCCTCGTCGCGCCGGCCACCGCCGACCTGCTCGCCCGGGCAGTCGCCGGGCGGGCCGACGACCTGCTCACCGGCACCCTGCTCACCGCCACCTGCCCGGTCGTGTTCGCCCCGGCGATGCACACCGAGATGTGGCTGCACCCGGCCACCCAGGCCAACGTCGCCACCCTGCGTTCGCGTGGCGCGATCGTCCTCGACCCGGCCGTCGGCCGCCTCACCGGTGCCGACTCCGGCCCCGGCCGGCTGCCCGAACCCGCCGAGATCGCGGCCCTGGGCATGTCGGTGCTCGCCCGGGGCGCCGCGGCCGTCCGGCCCGACCTCGCCGGGCGACACGTGCTCGTCACCGCCGGGGGTACCCGCGAGTACGTCGACCCGGTCCGGTTCCTCGGCAACGCCTCCAGCGGGCGCCAGGGTTACGCCCTGGCCCGCGCGGCGCTGGCCAGGGGAGCCGCGTCCGTCACGGTGGTGGCGGCCAACGTCGCCCTGCCGGAGGTCGCCGGAGCCCGGACCATCGGTGTGGTCTCCGCCGCCGAACTGCGCGCCCGGGTGCACGAGGTGGCGCCTTCCGCCGACATCGTGGTGATGGCCGCCGCCGTCGCGGACTTCCGTCCCGCCGACCCGGCGACGCACAAAATCAAGAAGGATTCCGCCGCCCCTGACACACTGGCGTTGACCCGAAACCCTGACGTGCTGTCCGAGTTGCTGGCGAACCGCCGGCCAGGTCAGTTGCTGGTCGGTTTCGCCGCGGAGACCGGTGGGCCGGACGGCGGCGTGCTCGAGCTCGCCCGGGCGAAACACGCCCGCAAGCCGGTGGACCTGCTCGTGGTGAACCAGGTCGGCAACGGCCGTGGCTTCGAGGTCGCGGACAATGCCGCCGTCGTGCTCAGCCTGGGCGGCGGCGAGACGACGATCGATCGAATGAGCAAGGACCTGGTCGCGCACCGGATCCTCGATCTGGTCGTCGAGCACGGAGATTGAGCCGGTGCCCGTGCAGGTGCGCGGTCCTCGGTAAGCTTCGTCGGAATCAACCTTCCAGGGGGTAGGACCAGTGGCGACGCGCCTGTTCACATCCGAGTCCGTCACCGAGGGACATCCGGACAAGATTGCCGACCAGATCAGCGACTCGATTCTCGACTCGATGATCAAGGACGACCCGAAGAGCCGGGTCGCCGTGGAGACGCTCATCACCACCGGCCAGGTGCACGTTGCCGGCGAGGTCACCACCAAGACCTACGTCGACATCGCCGCCGTGGTGCGGGAGCGCATCCTGGAGATCGGTTACGACTCCTCCAAGAAGGGCTTCGACGGCGCCTCCTGTGGCGTGAGCGTGTCGATCGGCGCGCAGTCCGCCGACATCGCGCAGGGTGTCGACACCGCCCACGAGTCCCGCGTCGAGGGTTCCCTCGAGGACGAACTCGACCGTCAGGGTGCCGGCGACCAGGGCCTGATGTTCGGCTTCGCCTGCGACCAGACCCCCGAGCTCATGCCGCTGCCGATCGCGCTGGCCCACCGCCTGGCCCGCCGGCTGTCCGCCGTCCGCAAGGACGGTCAGGTCGGCTACCTGCGGCCCGACGGCAAGACCCAGGTCACCATCGAGTACGCCGACGGCAGGCCCGTCCGTCTCGACACGGTCGTCGTGTCCACCCAGCACGCCGCCGACATCGACCTCGACACGCTGCTTGCCCCCGACATCGCCGAGTACGTGGTCGAGCCCGAGCTCGCCCTGCTCGACATCTCCACCGAGGGTCGCCGCCTGCTGGTCAACCCGACCGGCCGGTTCGAGATCGGTGGCCCCATGGGCGACGCGGGCCTCACCGGCCGCAAGATCATCGTGGACACCTACGGTGGCTACGCCCGCCACGGTGGCGGCGCCTTCTCCGGCAAGGACCCGTCCAAGGTCGACCGCTCCGCCGCCTACGCGATGCGCTGGGTCGCCAAGAACGTCGTCGCCGCCGGCCTCGCGACCGCCTGCGAGGTCCAGGTCGCCTACGCCATCGGCAAGGCCCACCCCGTCGGTCTGTTCGTCGAGACCTTCGGCACCGGCACCGTCCCCACCGAGCAGATCCAGGACGCGGTCACCCAGGTCTTCGATCTGCGCCCGGCCGCGATCATCCGTGACCTCGACCTGCTGCGCCCGGTCTACGCCCAGACCGCCGCCTACGGTCACTTCGGACGTCCCGAGCTCGACTTCACCTGGGAGTCGACCTCGCGCGCCGAGGCGCTGCAGCGCGCCGTCAAGGGCTGATCGCGCCTTTCCGGGTCCGCCTTCGTACGTCCGCTAGTCCGCACGTCAGTTCGTCTGAACGTCCGCATGTCCGCTGGGAGCCTGGCTTTCCAGCGCCCGGTTCCGAGGCCGGGCCGATCCGCCACCGCGGCCGATCGGCCCGGCCTCGGCCGTTCCGGGGCCGCGTCGCGTCGCATGAGCAGGTCGGCGGGATCGGTGGGTGCCGCGAGCTCGGTCCCTGTCCGCCGGGCGGGTTCTGTCGGGGGTGGCTGGTAGGAATGCCGTCATGACCGAACCGTCGGGGGGAGAGCGGGCGTCCAAGGGTGGGCGTCGTCGGGCGGTGGGCGCTGCGTCGCCGGCTGCCGAGGTGCTGCCGGTGGCCCGGGTGGCACTCGACATCCCACTGACCCATCTTGATCGTCTGTTCGATTATCTGGTGCCCGCGGAGTTGGCTGATGCGGCGGTGCCTGGCTCGCGGGTTCGGGTTCGCTTCGCCGGCCGGCTGGTTGACGGGTTCGTGCTGGAGCGGGTGGCCAGCTCCGAGCATGACGGGCCGCTGGCCCGACTGGAGCGGTCGGTTTCGGCGGAACAGGTGCTCTCCCCGGCCGTTGTCCGGCTGGCCCGTGCGGTCGCAGACCGTTACGGCGGGACGCTCGCGGATGTGCTGCGCCTGGCCGTCCCACCTCGGCATGCCCGGGTCGAGGCAGCGACCTCGGTGGAAAAACGGTCCCCGGCTGAGGTGAAGGCTTCGGCCGCCGAGACCGACGGAGCCGATGGGGCTGCCGTGGCGGACGGGGCTGTGGAGGCCGGCGGGGTTGGTGAGGTTGGCGGGGTGGTGGCTCCGGGGGAGTGGGTGCGGTATCCGGCGGGGCCGTCGATGTTGGCGGCGCTGGGTGATGGGCGGTGGCCGCGGGCGGTCTGGTGGGCGCCGCCGGGGCCGGCCTGGCCGCGGATGATCGCGGTGGCGGTCGCGGCGGTGGTGCGCTCCGGGCGAGGGGCGATCGTGGTCGTTCCCGATCATCGGGATGTGGATCGGGTCGAGGCGGCGCTGGTCGAGGCGGTGGGGCGGGAGACGACGGTCGCGTTGCGTGCCGATCTTGGGCCGGCGGCGCGGTACCGGGCGTTTCTGGCCGTGCGGCGAGGCCAGGCCCGGGTGGTGGTGGGTACCCGGTCGGCCGTGTTCGCACCGGTCGAGGCGCTCGGGTTGATCGTCACCTGGGATGACGGGGACGATCTGCATGCCGAGCCGCTGGCCCCGTATCCGCACACCCGCGATGTCGCGGTGCTGCGCGCCGGGCAGGAACACGCGGCGTTGCTCGTCGGCGGGTTCTGCCCGACGGTGGAGGCCGAGGCGCTGGTGCGGGCGGGCTGGGCCCGTGCGCTGGTGGCCGCGCGGGCCCAGCTGCGGGAGCTCGCGCCCTGGGTGGAGGCGACGGGTTCCGATCACGAGGTCTCCCGCGATCCGGCGGCCCGCGCGGCCCGGCTGCCGTCACTGGTGGTGCGCACGGCGCGGGAGGTGTTGGCGGCGGGCGCCCCGGTGCTGGTGCAGGTCCCCCGGCGTGGCTATCAGCCGTCGCTGGCCTGCACGGGCTGTCGGCGTCCGGCCCGGTGCGGGCACTGCCAGGGGCCGCTGGGGCGACCGGGTGGGTCGGGGCCGCCGGCGTGTGGGTGGTGTGGGCGTCCCGTGGCGGCATGGCAGTGCCCGTCCTGCGGTGATCCGCGGCTGCGCGCGTCGGTGACGGGTGATCGGCGCACGGCCGAGGAGCTTGGCCGGGCGTTTCCCGGCGTACCGCTGCGCACATCGGGGCGCGACGGTGTGCTGGCCACCGTCCCCGCGGAGCCGGCGCTGGTCGTGTCCACACCGGGTGCGGAGCCGGTGGCCGAAGGCGACGGGTACGGCGCGGTGGTGCTGCTCGACGGCTGGGCGCTGCTCGGGCGTCCGGATCTGCGCGCGGCCGAGACAGCGCTGCGGCGCTGGGCGGCGGCGGCGGCGCTGGCGCGTCCGGGGGCCGCGGGCGGGCGGGTGATCGTCGGCGCCGACGCGGGGCTGCCCGCCGTACAGGCGCTGATCCGCTGGGACCCGGTGACCTTCACCGCCCGGGAAGCCGACGAACGCGCCGCGCTCGGCTTCCCGCCGGCGAGTCGGATCGCCGCGGTGGACGGCACCGCCGCGGCCGTCGCCGAACTGCTCGACGTCCTGCGGTTGCCCGAACCCGCCGACGTCCTCGGCCCGGTGCCGTCGCCCGCGCCGCGGACGGCCGCCCGGGCCGGCGACGAACCGGAGCCGCACCGGCTGCTCATCCGCGTCCCCCGGGAGCGAGGTGGTGAGCTGGCCGCCGCCCTGCACGCGGCCCGCGGTGTGCTCGGGGCCCGTCGCAGCACCAGCGGCCTGCGTATCCAGCTCGATCCGCTGGTGATCGGGTGAGCAGCGCGGGCGGCGGGTGGGCACTGCGCGCCCGGCCGTGCACGCTGGCGCAGCGCGATCGCGATAGGGTCGGTCGGTTCCCGGCCGTGGGTTCGTCGGCCGTGGTTCGCGGTCGTGCGACCCGGCCGGCCTTTCTGGATCATTACGCTGAACGGTGTTCGGGTATGCGTCTTGTCTTCGCCGGCACGCCGGCGGTTGCTCTGCCCAGTCTGCGCGCGCTGATCGACAGCCCGCAGCATGACGTGGTCGCGGTGGTCACCCGGCCGGACCGGCCGGCCGGCCGGGGTCGCAAGGTGACCCCGCCGCCGGTGCATCTGCTGGCCGACGAGGCCGGCATCCCGGTGCTCAGCCCACGTCGTCCGGGCGACCCCGAGTTCCTCGCCGCCCTCACCGAGCTCGCACCCGACTGCTGCCCGGTCGTCGCCTACGGCGCGCTGCTGCCGCCGGCGGCACTGGAGGTCCCGCGCCTGGGCTGGGTCAACCTGCACTTCTCGCTGCTACCGGCGTTTCGGGGGGCGGCCCCGGTGCAGCGCACCCTGCTCGCCGGCGACGACCTGACCGGCGCCACCGTCTTCCAGATCGAGGCGGCGATGGACTCCGGCCCCGTCTTCGGTGTCGTCACCGAACTCGTCCGCCCGTCCGACACGTCCGGTGACCTGCTGGGGCGGCTCGCCGATTCGGGTGCGCGCCTGCTCGTCACAGTGCTGGACGGTCTGGCCGACGGCAGCGTGCAGGCGGTCCCGCAGCCCGCCGAAGGCGTGTCGTTCGCACCGAAACTCACCGTCGCGCAGGTCGGAGTCGACTGGGCGCGCCCAGCTCTCGCCGTCGACCGGCTGATCCGCGCGGCCACCCCGGCTCCCGGTGCCTGGACGACGTTTCGGGGTCGGCGGCTCAAACTCGGACCGGTCCGGATGGGCCCGCTGCCCGCCGACGCCGCGACCCGTGGGCTGCGCCCAGGCCAGCTGGCGGTGCTCGTCGACGGGTCCGTCGCCGTGGGCACGGGCACCGACCCGGTGCTGCTCGGCGAGGTCCGTCCCGAAGGACGGGCGCCGATGGCCGCCGCCGACTGGGCCCGTGGCTCCCGGCCGAACGCCGACGACCAGCTGATCACCCCGCCCCCGGAGGCGGAACCCGCGCCACCCGCGGCCGCGGCCGCGGGGCCGGTAGCCGCGGTGGACGGCGGGCGGGGCGCGTGAACCGTCCACCGAGTCGCCCCCCGGCCCGTCCCTCGAGTTCGCCGCCGAGCAGGTCGCCTGACCGGCCGCGCCGAATGGCCTGGGAGGTGCTGCGCGCCGTCGACGAACGCGGGGCGTACGCGAACCTGCTGCTGCCCTCGATGCTGGCCGGCAGCGGACTGTCCACGCGTGACCGCGGGTTCGTCACCGAACTCGCCTACGGTGCGCTGCGCGCCCAGGGCACCCTGGACGGGATGCTCGACACCGCCACCAGCCGTCCCGTGGCGGGTATCGACCCGCCGCTGCGGGACGCCCTGCGTCTCGGCGCCTACCAGCTGCTTCGGACACGGGTGCCGGCGCGGGCCGCCGTGGCCACCACGGTGGACCTGGTGCGCGCGACCAGCGGGGAACGTCCCGTCCGGTTCGCCAACGCCGTGCTGCGCCGCGTCGCCGCCCGGGTCAGCGAGACCGGCGGTGACCTCGCCCAACTGCTGGACGCGCCACCGTTCGCCACCGACCCGATCGGCCATCTCACGGCGGTGTGCACCCATCCGCGCTGGATCGTCGAAGCGGTCGCCGAGGCGTTGGACGGAGACCTGGACGAGACCCGGGCGGCCCTGGTCGCCAACGACATCCGGCCCAGCACGCATCTGGTCGCCCGGCCCGGCCGGATCACCCGGGACGACCTGCTCGCCGAATGCGTCGAGGCGGGCCTCGACGCGCACCCCGGGCCGTGGTCGCCCTACGCCGTCCGGCTCGACGGCGGCGATCCGGGTCGGCTGCCGTCGGTCGCCAGCGGGGCGGCCGCGGTGCAGGACGAAGGCAGCCAGCTGGTCGCGCTGGCCCTGGCCGCCACCCCGACCGTCGGGCCCGACCGGGGGCTGACCGTCGACCTGTGCGCGGGACCCGGCGGGAAGGCGGCGCTGCTCGCGGGCCTGCTCGCCGGTGGGCCGGACGGCGCCGGACTGCTCGCCCTCGAACCGCGGATGACCCGGGCGGCGCTGGTCGCCCGCTCCCTGGAAGGTATGGCGGGCGCGTGGGTCGCCCGCGCCGACGGCCGGGCCGCGCCGCTGGCACCCGCGAGCGTCGACCGGGTACTGGTGGACGTGCCCTGCACCGGGCTCGGGGCGCTGCGTCGCCGGCCCGAGGCCCGCTGGCGACGCACCCCCGAGGATGTCGCCGCCCTCGTGCCGCTGCAACGCGCGCTGCTCGTCGCCGCCGCCGACCTGGTGCGCCCCGGCGGGGTGGTCGCCTACGCCACCTGTTCGCCGCATCCGGCCGAGACCAGTGAGGTGGTCCGTCAGGTCGCCGGGCAACGCCCGGAACTGTCCCTGCTGGACGCGACCCGCGTCCTCACCGACGTTTCGGGCAGCGACGTTTCGGGCGGTGACGCGCCTGGCAGCGGCGTCACCGGGGCCGGCAACGGCACCGACTCCAGGGCCGAGACCGGGGCCGAGACCGGGGTTGGGGTCGGGACCGGGCTTGGGCTTGGTGACGGCCCGTTCGGGCAGCTGTGGCCGCACCGGCACGGCACGGACGCGATGTTCGTCGCGCTGCTGCGGGTGGGCCCCCGATAGTCTCGGCCGGTGGCCACCGCACAGATATATCCCAGCATGCTCGCCGCTGATTTCGGTCGGATCGCCGAGGCGGCGCACGCCGTCGAGGGACGGGCGGACTGGTTGCACGTCGACGTGATGGACTACCACTTCGTCCCGAACCTGGCGTTCTCCCCGGACACGGTGACCGCGCTGCGGGCGACCACCCCGACCCCGCTCGACTGCCACCTCATGATCGCCGATCCGGACCGTTGGGCGGCCGGCTACGCCGAGCGGGGCGCGGCGAACGTCACCATCCACGCGGAAGCCGTCGACGACCTGCCCCGGACCACCGCGTCCATCCGCGCGGCCGGGGCGCGCACCGGGCTCGCGGTGAAGCCGAACACCCCGGTGGAGCGCTACCTCGACGATCTGCACCGGTTCGACCTGTTGCTGCTCATGACGATCGAGCCGGGTTTCGGCGGCCAGACGTTCATGACCGAGGTCCTGCCCAAGATCGCCGCGGCCCGCCGCCTGCTCGACGACCGTGGCCTCGACCTGTGGTTGCAGATCGACGGCGGGGTCAACGAGCGCACCATCGAGGCCGCCGCCGCCGCCGGTGTGGACGTCTTTGTCGCCGGCACGGCCGTCTTCGGTGCCAGTGACCCTGGCGAGGCCGTCGAGAAGCTGCGCGCGCAGGCGCTGCGAGTCGCCCCCCGCCTCACCCCACCGTCCAACGAGCCAAACTAGGTCGTCCACCAGGCAATTCATGCTGCGGGACAGGTGGCCACCCCTGATCTGGATGACTCCGGTCACATGTTCGGGGCGGGCGCGGTCCGGCTTCGTATGCCAAAATGGGGCAGCACAAACAGTTGCACGCGCGCTCCGGGGTCGGTGAAATTCCGAGCCGGCGGTGATAGTCCGCGACCCACACCCGCACAGTTCGGGGTGTGGCTGATCCGGTGAAATTCCGGAACCGACGGTCAAAGTCCGGATGGGAGGACGCGCGCGGGCCCCTTGTGCCCGCATGCGCGGTGTTTCCTGCCGCCGTGCCGCGGGCGCGCGCCGGCCTGAGCCCGCCGGCAGGTCCCGCGTGGTTCGCCCGTGTCCGGGGAGCGGTGCCCGGGACCGAAGGGCACGGGTCGGATGTTCACCGGCATCGTCGAGGAGCTCGGCGTCGTCACCGCGGTAGAAGCGCGGTCGGAGGCGGCCTCGCTCACCATTTCCTGCCACACCGTCCTGGCGGACGCCTCCCACGGCGCGTCCATCGCCGTCAACGGCGTCTGTCTGACCGTCACCAGCCTGCTGCGGGACGGCGTGGCCCTCGACGAGACCGCGAGCCGGGCCGGCCCCACCGGCATATCCACGGGCGCCACGGCGTTCACCGCGGACGTGATGCGCGAAACGCTCGTGCGCTCCGCCCTGGGCGTCCTCACCGTCGGTGACCGGGTCAACCTGGAACGTCCGGTGCGCCTGACCGACCGGCTCGGCGGGCATCTGGTCCAGGGCCATGTCGACGGCGTCGCCGAGGTGCTCGACCGTCAGATCGCCGAGCACTGGGAGCTGGTCCGCTTCGCCCTGCCGTCCGGGCTGGACCGTTACCTGGTCGAGAAGGGGTCGGTGACGGTCGACGGTGTGAGCCTCACCGTCGTCGAGGTCGTCCCGGCCGTCGGCGACGCCCCGGCGTCGTTCACCGTGAGCCTCATCCCCACCACGCTCGAGGACACCACCCTCGGCCACCGAGTGCCCGGTTCGCGGGTCAACCTCGAGGTCGACGTCCTGGCGAAGTACGTGGAGAAACTGCACGCCGGCGTGGCCGGCACCCCCGAACCGAACGGACTTCCGCGATGACCACAGGCAGCCAGGGCGAGGACGTGGTCTTCGCCGACATCGAGTCCGCGCTCGCCGAGTTCGCCGCCGGACGGCCCCTGGTCGTCGTCGACGACGCCGACCGGGAGAACGAGGGCGACCTGATCTTCGCCGCCGAGGCCGCCACCCCCGAGCTGGTCGCCTTCATGACCCGCTACACCTCCGGGGTCATCTGCGTGCCGATGGACCCGGCGGACACCGACCGACTCGAACTCGACCAGATGGTGCCGCACAACACCGAGCGCATGGGCACCGCGTTCACCATCAGCGTCGACGCCCGCGAAGGCGTGACCACCGGCATCTCCGCGGCCGACCGGGCCCGCACCATCCGCCTGCTCGCCGACGCCGACACCACCCCCGGTGACCTCAGCCGCCCCGGCCACATCTTCCCGCTGCGCGCCAAGGACGGCGGGGTGCTGCGCCGCCCCGGCCACACCGAGGCCGCCGTCGACCTCGCCCGGCTGTCCGGCCTGCACCCGGCCGGCGCCATCTGCGAGATCGTCAACGACGACGGGACGATGGCCCGCCTGCCCGAACTCGTCGCGTTCGCCCGCGAACACGGCCTGCTGCTGATCACCATCGCCGACCTGATCGCCTACCGGCGCCGCACCGAGAAGCAGATCGTCCGGGTCGCCGAGGCGTCCATCCCCACCCGCTATGGCCCGTTCCGCGCGGTGGGTTTCCGCAGCATCCTCGACGGCGTCGAGCACATCGCGCTGATCCGCGGTGATCTCGGCGACGGTGAGAACGTCCTGACCCGCGTGCACAGCGAGTGCCTCACCGGTGACGTGTTCGGCTCGCGGCGCTGCGACTGCGGCACCCAGCTGGACGCCGCCCTGCGGCTGGTCGCCACCGAAGGCCGTGGCGTGGTCCTCTACATGCGCGGACACGAGGGTCGAGGCATCGGCCTCATGCACAAGCTGCGTGCCTACCAGCTCCAGGACGCCGGCCACGACACCGTCGACGCCAACCTGGCCCTCGGCCTGCCCGCCGACGCCCGCGACTACGGCACCGGCGCGCAGATCCTCGTCGACCTCGGCGTGCGGGGCATCCGGCTGCTGTCGAACAACCCGACCAAGCGCGCGGGCCTCGAGGGCTACGGGCTGCGCATCGTCGAGCTGATCGCGATGCCGGTCAACCACACCCCGGAGAACCTGCGCTACCTGACCACCAAGCGCGACCGGATGGGCCACCTGCTCCCCGGCCTGCCGGTCCTGCCCGACCTGCCCGCGCGGCCGCTGGCCGACCTGCCACTGGCCGTCGGGGATGACGCGCCGACCGCGGTCGCCCGGCGTGGTCCCGGCAGCGGTGGACCCGCCCTGGTGTCGGCCGCCGTCCCCGCCGGTGAGCTGTCCGTCGAGGGGGAGGGGCTGTGAGCGGCCACGGCGCACCGGCGGAGGTGCTCCCCGCGGCGGACGGCCTGAGCCTCGCGATCGTCGCCACCCGCTGGCACGCCGAGATCACCGACGCCCTGCTCGCCGGCGCGCTGCGGGCCGCCAAGGACGCCGGGGTCGCCGGCGAACCGACCGTCGTGCGGGTCGCGGGTGCCATCGAACTGCCCGTGGTCGTCGCCGCCCTGGCGCAGAGCCATGACGCGGTGGTCGCCCTCGGGGTCGTCATCCGCGGCGGGACACCGCACTTCGACTATGTCTGTCAGTTCGTCACCGCCGCGCTCGCCCGGATCACCGTGGACGCGCGGGTACCTGTCGGTTTCGGCGTCCTGACCTGCGACACCGTCGAACAGGCCCGTGACCGTGCGGGCCTGGCCGGCTCCAGCGAGGACAAGGGCCGTGAGGCGGCCCTGGCCGCCCTCGAGACCGCCGCCCTCCTGCGCGACCTCACTCCCGCCAGCTGAGCTTCCCTGCCGGCTGCGATGTCGGCGCCACGCTGACGCCACGCTGAACGCGGATGCAGGGCGCATTCACACGGACGGTGTGAGCCCGATCCGTCCTGGTGACATGGCCTCGGTATGGTGTTGCCATCACGTGGCGATTCCGAGTGGATCAGGTGTGCTGACGGTGGGTTCACCCCTCGTGGTCTGGTTCTCGACGGTTCCGCTCATTGCGGAATCCCTGTCGGGACGATCCGACCGCGAGACGGTGATGGCACGTCGCGGCGCCCTGCGCGCGCTTCGGCATCGTCCGGCTGGGTCGATCCGGTGGTGAGGGCGAGGTGGCACGGATGGCGGGTCATGGCGGCGACCAGAATGACGACGACGCGCAGGCCGAGCCGACCACCAGGCGCCCCGCCGCCGGCTCCGGCGGCCAGGGCGGCGACGCCCGCCCGATCTCCCTGCTCGGGCTGCGCCTGACCGACACCCAGTCCCCCCGGGACGCGATGGTCACCCGCCGCAACGCCCGGCCCCGCCCCGCCCCCACTGCCGCCCCGCCCCGCACCCCTGACCCCGGCCCCACCCAGC
>NZ_JALKFW010000194.1:0-36273 GCF_023243055.1 Frankia sp. AgPm24
GCCCTCGGCGGGCGGCCGTCGGGCGTCGGTGGTCGGTGGTCGGTGGTCGGTGGTCGGTGGTCGGTGGTCGGTGGGTCAGCGGGGGAGGGACTGCCAGAAGGCGCAGTGGTGTTCGGCGGCGAGGTCGACGGTGTGGATGCCGGTGGGAGCCAGTTGGAGGGTCGGGCCGGTGGTGTTGGTGAGCCGCGGCCAGGTGGGCTGGCCCACGGCGGTGGGAGTGCCGGTGCGGGCGAAGCTCGCCCAGTAGTCGATCATGGCGTTGGCCAGGGTGGTCTGCGCGTCGGAGCCGAGGTGGTTGTGGCCACCCAGGTCGAACAGGTACGGAAGGTCGGTGGCGTGGGCGGCGCCGGGATCGAAGTCCGGCGATCCGACGCCGTTGATGTCGGTGGGGTGCGGATCGGCGAACTCGGCGCTGAACACCGTGGAACCGTGCCGGGCCAGGTCGGCGTTTCCCGCGAGCATCGGGCACATCCAGGACCCGTCCGTGATCACCGTCGACCAGGCGATCGCGGCGCTGGGAAAACGCGCCAGCGGGTACTGGGCCGCGACCCGGCCGGCGTTCGCGCCGAACGCCGTCGCCAGGTCCTGCGGGTACGACGCGGCGGTGTAGGTGGGCTTCAGCTTCTCCACCCCGCCGACGAAGGCGCGCTGTTCGTCCCGGTTGCCGCTGGAAAGCACCGCGACATCGATGTTGTGCCCGTCGGCGATGGCCTTCGCCGGGTCCAGTGGCAACAGGGGCGTGCCGTAGGCGAGCACGTCCGAGAACAGGGAGGTGACCTTCGACAGATCCCCGGTGGACGCCCGCCGCAGACATGCCAGCGCCGAAGCGCCGGCACCGGTTCCCGCACCACGCGCGTCCGCGCAACCGAGGGTGCCGGCCTGGCTGAGGCCGAACCGCTCACCGTCGGCGAGGCTGACGAACGGGGTCTGCGCCGGTGTGCCGGGGAGCAGCCCACCCTGCGGCCAGTGGACCCGGCACGCGCCGCCGGAGGACATCGCGACCCGGTTGACCAGTCCTTTTCCGGCTGGGGAGGTGAGCAGCGCGCAGGCGCTCATCGCACCGGCCGATTCGCCGAACACGGTGATGGAGTTCGGGTCGCCGCCGAAGGCCTCGGCGTTCTGTTTCGTCCAGCGGGTCGCGAGAACCTGGTCGGCGAGGCCGAAGGTGCCGCTGCCCGCGAGACCCGGCAACGACAGGTAGCCGAACACGCCCAGCCGGTAGTTCACCGTCACGACCATCACATGCCCGCGGGTCGCGAGTCGGGCCGCGTCGTACGCCGAACCGGAGCCGCCGGTGAATCCGCCGCCGTGCCACCACACCATCACCGGCAGTTTCTCGCCGTGCTGCCTCGTCGCCGGGGTCGTGATGTTGAGGAACAGGCAGTCCTCGGACGGAGCCGCCGCACCCGCAGCGCCGGGTGCCGGACCGGCTTGGGGGCAGCTCGCCCCGGCCCGGGTCGCCTCCACGGTGCCGGTCTGCTTCGGCGCGGGCACCGGCGTCGTCCACCGTCGCGCCCCTGTCGGGGGCTGCGCGTACCGGACGCCGAGGAACTGCCGTACCTGCCCTGTCGCCATGCCCTGGAGCCGTCCACTGGAGGTGTCGGCGGTCAGCGGTGCCGGCTCGCCCGCGGCCAGGCCCGTCGTGGACGACGGCAGGGACGCCGACCCGCCCGAGCCGGCCGACCCGTCGCCGTCCCCGCCCGCACCGCATCCCGCCGAGAGCCCCACCAGGGCCACCGCCAGCGCGGCGGCCAGCGCCCCGCGGACACAAACCCTTCGTGACCGTCGTCGGACGCAGAACTGAGCTGGATGCCGCCGCACGCGCTTCCTTCCCTCGGTCGTCATGTTCCGGGCCGTCAGCTCCCGGGTCGTCCCGCCCACGGTGGGCACGCGGCGGCCGAACGCCGTCGCCGGTCTGCCCGTCGCCCGTCGCCCGTCGCCTCGGCGGCTGTCGCTGACGCAGACCTACCCAGACGTCGTCCGGTCAGTCCGGATATCGCCGTGGTCAGGCTGGTTACCACCCATCCTGGCGGAGCCGATCACCGGCCGGTGCGCGTCCGGCGGGATCGGGTATTTCTGCTCGGCGATGCACCGTTGCTTCGTACGTAGGCGGATGGTTGGAAACAGGTCGACCCGAGCGGCTATCTTCCCGGCGGCTTCGAGCCCTTTCGTCCGGGCCATCTCGGGCGGGCGTGTCGCATCTGCGGACCACCGTGACGCCGGTAGCCCAGCCACGCGTTCCATACGGATGCGACTTTGTTTCACCATGGCAACCCAAGGTATTTGTGGAGCCGCATGCGCCGGGTCGGAGAAAAATGCGAAGTGCAAAACTTCTCGGTCTTTGTGTCATCGTCGGGGTGGGTCTGGCCGGTGCGCCGGCCGCGGTGGCGGACACCAGCACCGCCGGGTCCCCCTCGATCTCGCTGTCATCCGACGGAAAGGTGCTGACCGCGGCACTGGCCTCGACGCGATTCCAGCAGGACGCGGCCCTCGACGCCTGGACACCCGCCGAGTTCGAGACGGCGGTCGCGATCGAGGGCGCGACGACCCCGGCGGACGCCGGTGCGCCGACACCACCCGAGGTCACGACGCCCGCCGCCGGGCGACCTGGTGACCTGGTGACCACCCGGCTGTACGGGCCCTGGCCGCAGCACAACATGTCCCGCGACACGGTCGGGCGTCTGTTCATCCGTGACCCGGCGACGAGGGTCAGGGCCTGGTACACCGCCACGGTGGTGACCAGCCCGGGTCGCAACCTCCTCGTGACGGCGGCGCACTGCCTGTTCGGCCAGAAGGACGCGCAGATGGTGTTCGTGCCCGGCTACGACCATGGTCGCGCACCGTTCGGTCTCTGGCCGGTGGTCTCCTGGTCACGCCTCGCCGCGTTCGCCGACAGCGGCCCGTCCCACTTCGACATCGGTTTCGCCACGGTCGGGAACATGTACGGCCACGAGATCGCCGACCTGGTCGGCAGCCAGGGGATCTCCTTCGGTCAGGGCCGGCACCAGTTCGTGACCGTGCTCGGCTACGACCGCCAGGACGCCGGCAGCCCCCTCAGGTACTGCTCCGGCTGGACCGTGAACGGAGTACTGCTGTCCGAATCGCGGTCCACCGCGCTGATCTGCCGTCTCGTCCAGGGTTCCAGTGGCGGGCCACGCTACTCGACGCTCGATGACCGGACCGGCGCCGGAACAATATTCTCGATCAACAGTTTCGGAGTGACGGTGTATTTCGAGGACGGGAGTACCGACCGGAACGAGTACTTCTGGGGCACGTATCTGGGTGACGAGGCCTATCGGCTCTACGCGTCGGTGGCGGTGGTGGCGCCGTGACGAACACCGGGTCGCGTCACCCCCGATTCGCCGGCCTGCGCAGAGGGACGACATCCGTGCTGGCGGTGATGTTCACCACCGCCGGCTTCCTGGTCGGCGCGGGCGGCGGGGCCCCGGCCATCGCCACGGCGCGGACGTCGGAGTCGGCGCCGGTTCCGTCGCCGGAGCACACCCAGACCGACAGCCCCACCCAGGTCGAGCGGTACTGGACGCCGGAGCGGATGGCCGCGGCGTCCCGCGTCCAGGTCTCCGACGCCGCCAGCGGCGGTCCCGGCGAGCCGACCGCCGCGGCCGACGCCAACGATCGGCTGGTCACCGCGTCGCCGTCCACCGACCCGGACCCGAGCGAGCCGGTCACCACGACCGTTGGTCGTGCCTGGGACGGCGCCGGCAGCACCGGCGAGCACAACGACGCCACCGGCACGGTCGTCAGCACCACCGGGTCGCGTTCCTCACCACCGACGAGGGCGACCGGTGGTGTGCGGCGAGCGCTCTGGCCAGCGCCAACCACGACGTGGTCGTCACCACCGCCGACTGCGTCCGCGCCTCGGGCCCCACCGGCGCCTTCTACCAGAACTGGGCGTTCGCACCCGGATTCCACGACGGTCAGACGCCGTACGGGATCTGGCCCGCCCGCGGCCTTCAGGTGACCCCGGGATGGACCGAAGCGGAGAACGCGGCCCAGGACGTCGGCTTCGCCATCCTGAACCCCCTGGACGGCCACCATCTCACCGACGTCGTCGGCGACCAGACCCCGTGGTTCCGGGGCGACCCGTTCCCCGAACCGCCGTCCCTGACCGTCTACTCGTTCGGCTACCTCGACGGCCAGGCGACGGACGACCAGGAGGCGGCGGACGACCAGGCGAGGGCGATCGGCCTCGGCTACTGCTCGGGTGCCACGACAAACGACGGGATGGGCGAGGACCTTCGGGTCATCAGCTGCTACCGCGGTGGTAACACGACCGGTGGCCCGTGGTTTCGCAACTTCGACCGGGACACCGGTCGTGGCCACCTGTTCTGCGTGAGCAACTGGATTCCCGCGGACGATCCGTACTCGATCCGCTGCGCCCCGCTCGGCCAGTCCGCCAAGCGGATATACGAATCCGCCCAGGAAAGCTGACACGCCGCGGCACGCAGCCGTGCACTCCCACCGTGACCGGGCCCGGTGGGAGTGCACGGGATTTTCCTGCGGCACCTGAGAAATGCCTGTACCGTGACGAGCGGTCCACTTGTACGGCGATCGGGGACGCGGCGCGGGATGTCCTTTGGCATGGTCTGCAGCATGGCGTCAGTCAAGCCAGCCTCTCGCAGCAGCGAGCCTGGAAATCCTCACTGTGATCTTTCTGGTTGGCCGGTTTTCGCCAGTGTGGAGTCCTGAGAAATACCGCCCTCGATGCGCTGGCGGGCTTCGATCTTCGGGTGGCAACACACTGGGCCCGAGGTGAGGCGTGCGGCGAGGATGGCGAGGCTGAGGTGCTCGGCAGGGGGCCTGTCGAGCGGGTGTCTCACCGCTGTTGGCTGGACTCGATTCTTTCCTGGAGTACGTCCTGGGCGGCGCTGATCTGCTCGTCCGTGGGAGCCGTGAAGGTGTGGCCCCGACCGCGGATGTGGGTCAGAAGCTCCGCTTGTGGCCCGATGTCGTAGGAATCGAGATAATAGATGACCGCGTCGTTCCAGACCCATGAGCCGTCGGTGCGAAAGCTCATCGGAACGACATCGCCCTTACCGGTATCGGTGACATCCCGCGTGAACCCGGTGGTACGGAGGAGGAGCTCGCCAGCACTCAGATATGCCAGTATCCGGGACTTCTCGACGGAATCTTTCACCCGTTCGTGGCTCTCGAAGCTGGGGAGGCCGTCAATGGTCGTGAAAACTCGAGCAATTCTCGGCCGGGTCGGCTTCGGTGTCATCATGTCTCCTCGGCCGGTCGAAAAATTTTCCAGAGTCCATCATAAGGAATTTTGGGAACGGGGAGGCCCTCGTCGTCCAACACGCTTGAGCTCACTACTGTCTCTCCGGTTGTTTGTCTGACCCAGACAACCTCGGTCGGAGCTAACACGTCGACCCCAAGCTCGTTGGCCAGCTCCTGTGCAACGGGACGGTCACCCTGCCCGGTCCGACAGGAAAGCAGCCGCACCGGCTGGTGATCCCAGTGGGCGTCGGCGAGGACCAGCCGCCCGAGATCGTGAGCGTTCAGTTTCTCGCTGCCCACCAGGAACGAGGACGGATTGCCGTGCAGGTCCACGGTGAAGTAGCCCGGTTCCGGAGCTACTCGGAGGGCCGATGTGATGGCGGAGTCCGCTCGGTCGAAGAACGCCCTGCCCGCCGGAGTCCGCTGGCTTGCTGTATAGAGGGCCGCGAGTCGGCTGTCAAGCTTCTCCAACCCGTCCGGTAGGACTGTGCGCTCGGCCGCTGTCGACTGTCCGTCCTCGGCTCTCTGGCCATCCTGAGCTTCCGGCTCGTCCTGAACTTCGTTGCGGGTGGTGGCGGGTATGGGCGCCTCGTCGCGTGTTTCCGCCCGGTTCCGGGCGTCCCGTGAACGTTGCTGGAGGAGGTCAAGCTTTGCGTGGATAAGGCTGTGGCTGGTACCAGGAGTGTGGCGAGGATCCGGCGGCCCGGCGTCGCGGCTCTCCGTTGTGAAGGAGGCGGACTCGGGGGGCGATGGCCCGGGAGCGGTTTCGGACTCCGAGGTTTCTTTCCCGCCGAGGACGAGACGTTCGAGGGCGGCCATCTTTGCCTCGATGGAGCGCGGGGGTGAGCCGCGACTGGCGATCGCCGGGGGATCGGGATGGTCGGTGTCCATGTCAGGGAGATCACGTGCCATAGAAGCTCACCGGGCCAGTATCGTCACGCTCAGGACCAGATGCGAGTTAATCCGGAAATATTGCGGTGCGGCAAGACCGACATTTTTGTGACCTGGGCTTCCGGCGTAGAGCAAGCTTCGCGACCGCATCATCTGGTCATGATGGCCTTGCTCTTCTTTCCGTCAGGTGTATCGCCCAGGTTGTATGTGGCTTGCAGGTGCACGTGCATAATGGCGGGCACTGCCTGTCCTGAAGCGCGATTGCGCTCCCTGACGCAACCGCTTTCACTGCGGCGTCGCTGGGTGTCTGGCGGTCGTGCCGCTTCTGGGCGAGGAGGAGGACGGACGCGAACCGATCACATCCGGCGTCTGTGCGCCGTGGATCCGGCGGAGGCAGTGCTTCGGGGGAGCCGGTCCGGGTTGGGGTGTGTGTGCGGGCCGAGGGCGGGTACGCGGAGGGCTAGGGAGCGGGGGCACAGGGTCAACCTGGGAAGTGTGGATGACAGCAGGATGAGGAGTGCACGGTGACCATCAGGGAGCGTCGTCCGACGACCACAGACGCGGGGATCCCCGTCGCCAGTGATGAGCACTCGCTGAGCGTCGGGCCAGACGGGCCGTTGCTGCTGCAGGATCATTATCTGATCGAGCAGATGGCGAACTTCAACCGGGAGCGGATACCGGAGCGCCAGCCGCATGCCAAGGGGGGTGGGGCGTTCGGTTCGTTCGAGGTGACGGCGGACGTGAGTCCGTTCACCCGAGCCGCCGTGTTCCAGCCCGGGGCGAAGACCGATGTGCTGATCCGGTTCTCCACCGTGGCGGGGGAGCGGGGCAGCCCCGACACGTGGCGGGACCCGCGTGGCTTCGCGGTGAAGTTCTACACGTCCGAGGGCAATCTGGACATCGTCGGCAACAACACGCCGGTGTTCTTCATCAAGGACCCGATGAAGTTCCAGCACTTCATCCGGTCGCAGAAGCGCCGCAGCGACAACAACCTGCGTGACCATGACATGCAGTGGGACTTCTGGACGCTCTCACCGGAATCCGCCCACCAGGTCACCTGGCTGATGGGGGACCGCGGTATCCCGCGGACCTGGCGGCACATGAACGGCTACTCCAGCCACACCTACATGTGGATCAACGCCGCCGGCGAGCGGTTCTGGGTGAAGTACCACTTCAAGACCGATCAGGGCATCGAGACCTTCACCCAGGACGAGGCCGACCAGATGGCCTCGATCGACACCGACTACCACCAGCGTGACCTGTACGAGCACATCCGCGACGGCGAGTTCCCGAGCTGGACGCTCAGGATGCAGATCATGCCGTTCGAGGACGCGAAGACCTACCGGATCAACCCGTTCGACCTGACGAAGGTCTGGCCGCATGCGGACTATCCGCTGCGCGAGGTCGGCCGGCTCACCCTCGACCGCAACGTCACCGACTACCACACCGAGATGGAGCAGGCCGCGTTCGAACCGAACAACATCGTGGCCGGCACCGGTCTGTCGCCGGACAAGATGCTGCTCGCCCGCGGCTTCAGCTACTCCGACGCCCACCGGCACCGTCTTGGCGTGAACTACAAGCAGATCCCGGTGAACTCGGCGAAGGTGCCCGTCCACAGCTACTCCAAGGACGGCGCGATGCGGGTGCAGAACGTCTCCGACCCGGTGTACGCGCCGAACTCCTACGGCGGCCCGGCCGCCCGGCCGGAACTCACCGACGACGGTGGGCTGTGGTACGCCGACGGTGAGATGGTCCGCGCCGCCTACACCCAGCGTCCGGATGACGACGACTGGTCGCAGGCCGGCACGCTGGTGCGGGAGGTGCTCGACGAGGCGGCGCGCGCCCGGTTGGTCGAGAACATCGTCGGTCATCTGCTCAACGGGGTGAGCGAGCCGATCCTGCACCGGGCGTTCGACTACTGGCGCAACGTCGACAAGGACCTCGGCGACCACGTCGAGGAGGGTGTCCGCGCCAAGCAGTCCGAGCTCGACCCGAAGGCGTCGAAGCAGGCCAACCCGGCCCGCTCCAGCGCCCAGGCCAAGGCCTGAGCCGCTGTTCCAGCATCCAGGCCCAAAAGGGCCTGAGCGGCTGACACCCTGACGGCCCTGACACCCTGACGCCGAGGATCCCGGGAGCGCGCGGGCACGACTCGTCCGCGCGCTCCCGGGCGGCGAGGGTCAGTACCCGAACAGGATCCCTCCTGCGGACCCGTGGGGTCGGCAGCGCCCAGGTGATCGCCCGCCCGATGACGACGCTCTCGGCCAGGGCCGGTCGCCGAGAGGACGCCTGCCGCCGACCCCCGCGCGAGCGCGCCAGCGCGGCCAGGCCACGCACCGACCTCGGTGAGAACGATCCTGCCCCTGCGTGCTCGACACTCCACATAGCCGACGCCCTGGCCTGGCGCTGTCCTGCGCGCGAGCTTCCCGGGCGGCAAGGTTGCTCTGTGTAAAGAGTGCGTGCCGTGTCGTAGAGGTGTGGACGTCCCGGTGGATGGGATTCGTCCGGCGGCGAGTCTCTTGCGAACTTCACTTGCGAACGGCGTTAAGTTAGGCAATAGTCTGGCACATCGCATGGAGGTGGGCGTCACACCAGGCGCCCCACGTCGACGGGGGGCGCCTGCACCATGGGCAGGCCCGCACTCCGCTCCCGGACCCGGGCATGTCGATCGACGGAACCGTTCTGACCGCGGCGGCTCGCATGCGGTGTGCGGAGAGGGGCGCATGCGCATGACCTGGGGCGACTCCGGATAGTTCACATCTTCGCCCGGCCAGAACAGGCCGGGGCGTCATCAGCCCCGGCGGCCGGCGTGGTAGCCACGGGTGCGGTCGTGCCAGTGGCTCGCGGGTCGCTGGCTCAGGGCTCGTCCCACATCGGTACTTCCCTGGCGGGCCGCCATGAGCGGTGCGTCGACGGTGGGATATCCGCCGTTCCTGACGTAGGCCTGCGCGATCACGGGTCAAGGGGTGAACCGCAGGGAGCCCGCGGTCGCCCACAGTCCACTGAAGTCACTCTAAGTAATTTTTTGTCGCTTTTTGTAGTTCTGCTCTGGGCGCGCCATGGGAGCGCGGCCCGGGACGACACCACGGAGGTACACCAGATATGCAGCGGGAAACGTCCGGGGTGGGCGGGTGGCGTAGCCGCTCGGTCCGCTCCACGAGCCTTGCGGCGGTGTCGACGCTCAGCGCGCTCGTCCTGCTCGCCGCCGGCTGTGGCAGCAGTGGCAGTGACGACACGAGCAGCACCTCGGGTTCGGGTGGGACGTCGACCGCCAACGCGGCGACGGTGTTAGGCCCGGTCAACAAGGCCGCTGGCGCTCCGGTCAAGATCGGCCTGATCTCGGATGGCAAGGGGCCGTCCTCGGACACGTCGATCGAGGGGCCCGTCACCGAAGCCACGGTGAAGTACCTCAACGAGCACAAGGGCGGCATCGCCGGCCGGCCGATCCAGCTTGTCAGGTGCGAGACGCAGAACGACGCGGCCAAGGCCACCGACTGCGGTAACCAGATGGTCGAGGAGAAGGTGGCGGCGGTCGTCGTCGGGCAGTCGTCGGTCGCCGACGCGGCCTGGCAGCCCGTGCACGCCGCGCACGTCCCCTTCTTCGTCTATGCGGCGAACACCGCGTCGCTGCTGACGGACCCGACCTCGACCTTCTCGCTCGGCGACCCGACCGCGCAGGTGCGCGCGGCCGTGGACCTCGCCAAGTCGAACGGTCTGAAGAAGGTCACGGCGATCGTCATCGACGTGCCGCCGGCACTCGGATCGTTCAAGGCCGACGGGCCGAAGATCGCCAGTGAGGCCGGGGTCCAGCTCACCCTGCTGCCCGTCCCGCTGGGCACCGCGGACATGTCCCCGCAGCTGCAGAAGCTCGCCGGTAGCGACTCCGCCGCGTTCATCCTGGGCAGCGAGGGATTCTGCATCGCCGCGCTCAACGGGCTGCGCACGGTCGGCTTCACCGGGCCGGTCGGGGCCATCGGGATCTGTGCCTCCGACGCGATCCGCAAGGCGGTCACCGGTGGGCTGAAGGGCACGTCCATCGTCGGCACCGTGCCGTTCGGGACGGACAACCCCTCGACCCGGCTCTACGACGCGGTCCTCAGCACGTACGGCAAGTCGGTCGACCCGAACTCGGTGACCGGTCTGAGCATGTTCATGACCTTCTCCGGCTTCCAGACGGCGGTCGCGGGCCTCAAGGGCGACGTCACCCCCGCCGCGGTCACCTCCGCGATCAGGAGCATGCCGGAGTCGGAGCTGCCCGGTAGCGGCGGCCAGAAGTTCCAGTGCAGCGGCAAGCTCGAGCCGAACTACCCGGCGGTCTGCCTGCGTGGCGCCCTGACCACCAAGCTTGACGACAAGGGCAAGCCGACCGACTACAAGGTGCTCGCCACCTCCTGACCGTGGGCCGCCGACCCCGGCGGCTGGCGGCCAGTGTCACAGGCAGAGTGTCACAGGCAGTAGGGGCGGAAGGTCGGCGGGCGTCACCGCCGACCTTCCGCCCCGTGCGTGTGGGGATGCCAAGGAACGTCAGGAAAAGTTGCCCGCCAAAATGTGATCTGAAATTATCCTCGCGAACCACCTGTACGTGATTGACAGTAGTTGACGTAGCACCCTGGGTGGGATGGTAGCGCGAGGCGCGTCGATCAGTTGCGCAGCGTGTCTACCCTTCGCCCTCGCGGGCCTCTGGCGGGGCTGTGCGGCGGCGGCCCTGTCGAGGCGACGTGCAGGCAATCCTGTCCGGGCACCGTCTGTGCCCAAGGGCCGTATGGCAAGGAAGGCGCGTGCACATGTCGAGGGATGGCCGGCTGGCAGGAAAGGTCGCTTACATCACGGGGGCCGCTCGCGGCCAGGGCCGGTCGCACGCGGTGACGCTGGCGCGGGCTGGGGCGGACATCGTGGCGATCGACCTCGCCGCCCAGATCGACAGCATCAAGTACAAGCTCGCGTCCAAGGAGGATCTGGACGAGACGGTCGCGCTGGTCGAGGCCGAGGGCGGGCGCTGCCTGCCGATCGTCGCCGACGTGCGGGACATCGACGCCCTCGACCGCGCGGCCAAGCAGACGATCGCCGAGTTCGGCCGGCTCGACATCGTGCTCGCCAACGCCGGCATCATGCACATCTCCACGGCGGACGAGTCGCTCGAGACCGCCTCGCACAACTGGGGTGACGCGGTCGGCGTCATGCTGACCGGGGTGTTCAACACGATCCGGGTCACCTACCCGCTGATGATCGAGGCGGGTAACGGCGGTTCGATCGTCGTCACCAGCTCCACCGCCGGCCTGTCCGGCATGCTCGACGGCACCGGCGGCATCGCCGGCTACAACGCCGCCAAGCACGGCGTCGTCGGCCTGGTCCGCGGCTACGCGAAGTACCTCGGCAAGCACAGCATCCGGGTCAACTCGGTGCACCCGATGGGCGTGGCCACCCCGATGGTCATCAACCCCGAGTTCGAGGAGTTCTACAACAGCGGCGAGAACGCCACGGTCGTGTCGATCTCCCCTCGGCTGCTGCCGATCAACATCCTGCAGTCGCAGGACGTGAGCAACGCGATCGCCTGGCTCGTCTCCGACGACGCCCGCGCCGTCACCGGGATCACCCTGCCGGTCGACGCCGGTGTCACCACTCCCTGACTCGTCCCACAGATCTGATCGTCTGAACACATGTGGAGGACGTGACAGTGACCGTCGACCAAGGGGGCGCGTCAGCCGACGCCCCGCTGTCGCTGCCGGCGAAGCTGCGGCAGCTCGCCGCCGAGCGGCCGGATGCCATCGGGCTGCGGTTCATCGCCCTGGACGGTAGTGAGCCCGCGTTCAGCTACGCCGAGCTGAACCGGCGCTCGTCCCAGCTCGCCGCCGCGCTCGCCGAACGGGGCGTGGTCACCGGCGATGTGGTCGCACTCGGGCTGCGCAACTCCCCGCAGCTGGTGCTGGCGGCGCTGGCGACCTGGAAGCTCGGTGCCACCCCGGTACCGGTGCGCTGGGACGTACCCGACTGGGAACTCGAGCGGGTCAGGGAAGCGATCAACGGACGGGTGTTCCTCGGTGCGGCCGATCTCGGCTGGATCGACGAGACCGAGAACGCCCCGGTACCGGACCTGCCCGACCAGATCTCCCCACGGGTGCAGGGCATCTGCAGCAGCGGTTCGACCGGCAACCCGAAGATCATCGTCATGGAGCGGCCCGCGGTCTACCGCGAGGTGGTGACCACGCCGTTCATCGCGGCGTGGGGGGTCACCGTGCCGCGGCCGGAGACGATCCTCGTGCCGGCGCCGATGTACCACGCCAACGGTTTCGCGCCCCTGCAGCACCTGTTCGCCGGCGACCAGCTGGTGGTGCTGGAGAAGTTCGACGCGGCCCGGGTCGTCGACGTCATCGAGCGCTACCGCGTCTCGACGTTCACCGCGACGCCGACGATGCTGCAGCGGATCGCCGCGCTGCCCGACATCGACGACCGTGACCTGACCAGCATCCAGTGGATCATCCAGGGTGCGGCGCTCATGCCGCGCACGCTCATGCACCGGTGGATCGGGCTGATCGGGCCCGAGAAGATCGTCTCGATCTACGGGATGACCGAGGCACTCGGCCTCACCGCGCTGCGTGGCGACGAGTGGCTCGAGCACCAGGGCAGCGTCGGACGCGGCCTCGGCGACACCGAGATGCGCGTGCTGGGGCCGGACGGCGAGGTGCTGCCGCTCGGCGAGATCGGCGACATCTACCTGCGTAGTGCCACATCCCCCGCCTACACCTATGTCGGCGACGCACCGCGCCTGCCCAGCACACCGGACGGCTTCGCCAGCGCCGGCGACCTCGGCTACCTCGACGCCGACGGCTACCTCTACCTGGTCGACCGTCGGGTCGACATGATCGTCACCGGTGGGGCGAACGTGTTCCCCGCCGAGGTGGAAGCCGCGATCATCGACCATCCCGGCGTCTCGGACGTGGTGGTCGTCGGCCTGCGCGACGAAAGCTGGGGCCGTCGCGTCCACGCGATCATCGCGCCGACCGACGCGGCCGCCCCGCCGAGCACCGAGGAGATCCGCACCTTCACCAGGAGCCGTCTCGCCGCCTACAAGGTGCCGAAGACGGTCGAGGTGGTCGACGCGATCCCCCGCAGCGAGGCGACCAAGGTCAACCGCGGCGCCCTCGTGAAGGCCCGCGGCGGCTGATCAGCGCCCCGCCCACCGGCAGGCGGAAACCCGGTGGGCGGGGGCGGCTGTCGGCCGCTGTGGATCACTGTCGGCCTGGGAGTCGTCTCAGACGGTGTTCAGGGCGACCTCGGTGGACTTGACCAGCGCGGTCACCGCGGAACCGGCGGCGAGCTGAAGGTCGAGCACCGAGGCCAGCGTGATCGCCGAGGTGAGTTCGCCGCCGCCGTCGAGGGTGACCCGCGCGACCGACATGGCGTTGCCCGACTCGACGCTTGCCACCGTGCCGCGCAGCTGGTTGCGGATGCTCAGCCCCGACACGTCCCCGGTGGCCAGGGCCACCTCGTTGGACTTCACCAGCACCTCGACCGGTGCGCCGGGCTTGAGCCCGAGGTCCTGAACGGCCGCGCCCGTGACCGCCGCGGTGACCGTCTGACCGCCGGCGAGCGTGACGGTCACGGTGCTCATCACCGCCCCTTCGGTGATGTCGGCGACGGTGCCGGGCAGCTGGTTACGGATGCTCAGGCTCATTGTGATGCTCCATTCCCTGGTTTCTCGTGCGGGCCTGAACAGGTCATACCCCGAACGGGCGTCGACTTCACGAGGTCGAACCCGAAATGAGGTATGGAAGACAATTGAAGTCGGTCATGTTCCAACCGCCTTCGCGGAATTCAATGAGGCATTGTTCCGTAATTCGCGCTGATTAAACCGTCGTGACGACCGCGAGCGCGGGAGCGCGCACGTCGGTTCGGCGCAAGGTGACCGACGCCCCGCGTCCCGCCCCCCGTCGGTGCCAGGCCGGCCTCCCCACGTCCCGCGCTACCGTGGGGGTCACGGGTCACCTGGGGGTGACGGACTGGCGTTCCAGGGCGATGTCGAGCAGTTCGTCGGTGAGGACCAGCTTGACCCGCGGCCGGCCGCTGGCGGCGCCCGCGGCCCGCTCGGCGGCGTCGATGAGCCGCCAGCCGTCCTCGGTGACCAGGTGCGGCTGCCGTTCGAGCAGCCAGCTGACGATCTCGACGTCGTGGTCGAAGGACACCCCACGATCGTGGCGGCGCAGCGAGCCCTCGGCGAGATCGGCGAACAGTCGGGCCACCGTCTCGGCGGCGCACTTGCGGTTCGTGCCGATGATGCCCGTCGGCCCGCGCTTGATCCAGCCGGCGACGTACTCGCGTTCGGCCCCGGTGACCCGGCCCCGCTCGTTCGCGATCACCCCGCGCCGCTCGTCGAAGGGCAGCCCGCCGAAGGCGACCCCCCGGTAGCCCACGGCCCGCAGCACCAGGTTCGCGGGCACCGTCTCCCGCTCGCCGGTGTCGACGGCGCCGACCCAGCCGTCCTCACCCACGGTCAGCGCGTTGCGGGCGAACACGACCTCCTCGACCCGGCCGTCCCCCCGGATCTCCAGTGGGGTGCGCTGGAAACGCAGCGCCACGCGCCGCCGCCCGGGGGCCGCCGGCGTGTCCGCGTACCCACGCAGGACGGCGAGGTTACGCTTCGCGGCACGCGAGAGCGCCTCCTCACCGGGCTGTGGCCCCACCTCGGCCGGGTCGACGTCCACCCCGGACTCGGTGAACTCCGGCAGCTCCCGCAGCTCGGGTGTGGTGAACGCGGCCTGCGCGGCGCCCCGGCGACCGACCACCATGACCTCGGTGATGCTGCTGTCCCGTAGCGCCGTCAGCGCGTGGTCGGCGATGTCGGTGCGCCCGAGCCGTTGCGCCGGTGAGCACAGCAGCCGGGCCACGTCGAGCGCCACGTTGCCCGCGCCGATCACCACCGCGCGCTCGCCGCTCAGGTCGAAGCTGAAATCGGCGTACTCGGGATGGCCGTTGTACCAGCCGACGAAGTCGACCGCCGACACGCTGCCCGGCAGGTCCTCACCGGGAATGCCCAGACGCCGGTCGGTCTGCGTGCCGACCGCGTAGAGCACCGCGTCGTAGCGGGCGGTGAGTTCCTCGCGGGTGACGTCCCGTCCGATGTGCACGTTGCCGAAGAACCGGAAGTTCTCGTGCGCGGCGATCTGCTCGTACACACCCGACACCGTCTTGATCTTCGGATGGTCCGGCGCGACCCCCGAACGCACCAGCCCCCACGGCGTCGCCAACCGCTCGAACATGTCCACCCGCACCGGCACCGCCGTCTGCTCCAACAGCGAGCTCGCCGCGTAGAACCCCGACGGCCCCGACCCGACGACCGCCACGATCAACGGCTTGCCCGCGCGCGGGGACGGGGCCATGGCCGCCGGGCTCGCGGTGCTCGGGCCTGCGGTGGTCGCGTCAGGGGTGTTCGAGCCAGGGGTGTTCGGGTCCGCGGTGGACTGGGGTGTGGTCGCCTGGGACACGGTTCCTCCCGTTCTCCCGGCACCGCTCGCTTTCGCGGACGCGCGTGGGCGGCCGGCCGGGTTCGGGCGCCCGAACCGGCGGATGCCGTCGGTCGCCGGGGTTCTGTGGCATCACCCGTCTCGTACCCGTGACACCTGACACGGTGCACGATCCGGGAATTCCGGTTCGACCCGCCGACCTGCGCTCGACGATTCCTGCACGGAACGCGTGGACACTCCTCGGTCGGCGGTCGATGTCGGCGGTCGATGCGCCCGAACGGGATGACCGTTCGAACGTCCTTCCTCAACGTAGAGAATCCAACTACGTGACGCAAGGACAGCACCTGTCACCGGCCGCGCGTCCACCCGACCCGCACCCGGGAAGCAGCCCGGGTCCAGCCGTTCGGGGTCCAGCCGTTCGGGGTCCGGTCGTTCGGGGTCCGGTCGTTCGGGGTCAGATGTCGCCGCGCCAGCCGCGCAGGCCCTCGGAGCCGAGACCGGAGGCACCGAGCCGGCGCAGGAACTCCTCCACCAGGTCGACGAGCTCCCGGGCGACCTCGTACGGCGTCTCCATCGACAGCACCGCGGGCAGCTGCGCGTCGGCGCTGCCGGAGAACGCCCGGTTGCTCGCCCGCAGCATCGCGGTGAACACCGGCACGCCGAGCTCGTCGATCTGGTCGATGTGCCGGCGCAGGAAGCTCGTGGGCCGTCCCCGGTAGTACTGCACCATGATGAGCACGACACCGAGCACCCGCGGGTCGAGCTTCTTGACCGCCGGACGCAGTCCCGACTGCAGCTCGGCGACCCGGTTGAACTCCCAGACGAACCGGCTGAGCTTGCCCAGCATGTGCTCGATCCCGAGGGTGGAGAGCAGGTCGGGACGCGCCGGAATCAGCACATGGTCGCACGCCGCGATCGCCGCCCTCGTGACGACGCCGAAGTGCGGCGGGCAGTCGATCACCACCAGATCGTAGGCGTCGGCGTCCAGCGACTCGAGCCCGTGGGACAGCCGCTGGTAGACGTCGAAGTAGTGCCGGGTCGAGCGATGCGCCTGCGCCCCGCCAAGACGTGCGGTCAGATCCATCTCGACGTCGCCGAGCGCCAGATGGGACGCGATCAGGTCCAGCTGCCCGCCGCCCGCGCTGATCGCCTCGGCCGCCTCGGGCGGCGTCGTGATGTACCCCTGCAACGACGGCGCCGTGGTGTCCGGCCGCCAGGTCTCGAACCACGCCTTGACCGTGCGTCGCTGATCGGCCAGTTCCGTGCGCCAGACCTGCGGCCGGTAGAAGGAGAAGGTCAGGTTCGCCTGCGGGTCCAGATCCACCATCAGCACCCGCTTGCCGAGCCGCGCGATCGCCGTCCCGATGTTGGCCGTGAGCGTCGTCTTGCCCACCCCACCCTTGTAACTGGCGACCGCCACCACCTTCACGGCATCCTCACTTCACTACCTCGGCTCGTCAGCTCATCAGCGGCCAAACGGTCATCCCATCCGTGCACGGCTCACAAGCAGACTACGGCGATGCCCTGATCGGCCCGTTCTGTCACCCTGTCATCCACGCCCGCCCTACCCCGCCGCCCGCCCCCCACCTCCCCGGCCCGCGGCCCCCGTCCGCCCTCGCCTCACCGGCGTCTCCCGGGACGGACCCCACCCGGCCTTCGGTCGCCCCGGCGGTATCCGTCCCGGAGCATTCGTCGCGTCGGTGCGGTCTTCCGCGACCTCGACATCGCCGGATGGCAGAGTCGAATGCACCCCTCTGATAACCCAGAGTTATCGCCTGGAGGTGTAGGGCGCGGGAGGCAGGTCGCCGACCCTTCGTCCAGGCCTGTCACTGGGCGCAGCCCCTGGCAGCGATGACGCCGCCAGGGGCACGCCTGGTGGTTGCGCGGGGACAGCACGTGGACGACGGACGCGACTGAAGATCCACTAGGAGTGACCTGGATCGGCCGCGGCGCGGCACGAGCGGCGCGGGGAGGGGGAGCCGGCCGTGCGGATCGGTGCTCAGCGCGTGCGGGGGTGGACGGAGGTCCTCCCCGTCTGGGCGGACGAAGGTGCCCCTGACCGGGCGAGCGAGGATGTGCGCGTCACCTGGATGGCTCGGATGGGCGGACGCGGGTGGATGGCCCGCACGGGCATCCCACCAGAGGGTCAGGCGGCTTCGCGGGGATTGGCGGCCTCGGGGCCGTCGAGGCAACGGGCCAGCCAGGCCGCGGCGCGCGTGTAGGCCGGATCGTCGTCATGGTCGGGGTCTCGCGGACCCGGCACCGCTCCCCTCGCCGGCACACCGGCCGGGCCCAGGGCCGGGACCGTGGTCGCACCCATCGCGCGACCGTGCGGCCAGGGGCGTGGGCGTGGCCGTGGCCGGGGGCGGGACTCGCCGGCCCGCGGGTAGGAGCCGAGGAAACGGACCTTCGGGCACAGCCGGTGCAGGCCCATGAGCGCCTCGGCGACCCGACGGTCGCTGGCGTGGCCTTCGGCGTCGAAGGAGAAGCAGTACTGGCCGAGGCCCTCGCCGGTGGGGCGGGATTCGATCCGCAGCAGGTTCACCCCCCGCACGGACCATTCCTGCAGCAGTTCGAGCAGCGCACCGGGATGGTTGTGGGCGAGCCAGGCCACAGCGGAGGTCTTGTCCGCGCGGGTGGGCAGGCCGAGGGGTCCGGGCCGGGCGACCAGGACGAAGCGGGTGGTGGCGCCGGCGACGTCGTTGATGTCGGTGAGCAGCGCCTCGAGGCCGTAGCGGCGGGCGGCGAACGCGCCGGCGAAGGCGCAGTCGAAGCGGCCGTCGCGGACCAGACGGGCACCTTCGGCGTTGGAGGCGGCGGACTCCCACTCGGCGTACGGCAGGTAGGTGGCCAGCCAGCGGCGGACCTGGGCCTGCGCGACAGGATGGCCGGTGACGGTCTTGATCTCGTCCAGCCGGGTGCCCGGGCGGACCAGCAGCGCGAAGCTGATCGGCAGCACCACCTCCCGGTCGATCAGCAGGGGCTGGCCGGTGGCGAGTTCGTCCAGGGTGGTGGTGACGGCGCCTTCGACGGAGTTCTCGATGGGGACCAGGGCGCCGCTGGCCTCCCCGCAGCGCACCGCGTCCAGGGCGGCGGTGACCGACGTGGACGGGATGAGGTCGGCGTTCGCCACCTCGGGCAGCGTCCGTAGGGCGATCTCGCTGAAGGTCCCCTCGGGGCCGAGATAGGTATAACGGGCCCGCACGGGCACGGCAGACCTCCTTGTGGAACGGGCGGCGCCCGCGGGCGTCACGGACAGGAGGTAGGGCACGGACGGCAGGTGATCGGCGGACTGCTCGGAGCTGGTCATCGGGAACCGCGGGTCACAGGTGGCGCAGGAGCGCCGTCGGGTCCTCGGTGGCATCGGCGACGAAGCGCAGGAACGACCCGGCCGTCGCACCGTCACACACCCGGTGATCGAAGGTGAACGACAGCTGCACGACTCTGCGGACGGCGAGTGCTCCCCGCACCACCCAGGGTCGCTCGAGGATCCGTCCGACACCGAGCATCGACGTCTGCGGAGGGGCGATGATCGGCGTGGCCCCGTCGACACCGAACACGCCGTAGTTGTTCAGCGTGAACGTCCCGCCGGTGAGCTCGGCCGGGGTGAGCCGACCGGCGCGGGCAGCCCCCGTCAGGCGGGTGATCTCGGTGGCGAGCTCGGCGGTGGTGCGCCGGTGGGCGTCGCGGACGACCGGAACCGTGAGGCCACGCGGGGTCTGGGCGGCGAAGCCGAGGTGGACGCCGTCGTGGTGGCGGATGCCCGTCGCCTCCCCGTCGTCGTCGGTGACAACGGACGAGTTCAGCTCGGGTGCCCGCAGCAGGGCCGCGACGCACACCCGGGCGAGGATCGCCAGCAGCCCGATGCGCGGCTCGGCGCCGCCCGCGTTGAGCGTGTCCTTCGCCGCGAGCAGGGCGGTGGCGTCCGCGTCCACCCAGCAGGTCGTGTCGGGCACCTCGCGGCGACTGCGCCGGTACACCTGCGCCGCCCGCCGCCGCAGCACGTCGAACGCCTCCACCCCGTCCGGCCCGATCGGGCCACGCACCGCCGTGACCGGCGAGGCCGCGGCCGACAACGGCGCCGTGATCGGCACCGCGGGCGCGAGCGCTGCTGCCGGTGCCAAGGGTGCCAAGGGCGCGAGGGGTGCGAGGGGTGCGAGGGGTGCGAGGGGTGGTGGGAGGGGTGCGTCGGGGGCGGGCCGGGGCCGCGGGGCGGCGATGGCGCCCTCGACGTCGCGGCGCATGATCAGGCCGCTGGGTCCGCTGCCGTGCAGTGTCCGCAGGTCGACGTCGTGGTCGCGGGCCAGCCGGCGCACCAACGGCGAGACGACCGAGAGCGACCCGGCACGCCCGGCCCGGGAGCCGCCGGCGTCCACCGCCACGGCGGACCGTCCCGCCGCGGCGAACCGCGCGTCGGCGGTCTGGCTGTCCGTGGTCTGGGCACCGGTGC
Organism: Frankia sp. AgPm24; assembly: GCF_023243055.1. Lineage (NCBI taxonomy): Bacteria > Bacillati > Actinomycetota > Actinomycetes > Frankiales > Frankiaceae > Frankia > Frankia sp. AgPm24. The sequence continues at coordinate 20,041 of NZ_JALKFW010000194.1, forward strand.
TCTGGGCGCTGGCGGGGTGGGCGCTGGCGGGGTGGGTGCCGGGGAGCGTGCCGTGGTGGCCGGGGCGGAGGGTGACCTCAGGTCGGGGGATCGGGATGACCGTGCTGCGACCGGCACCGCTGTCGGCGCTGACGGGACGTCGACGCCGCGGGCGGCGCCGGTCGGGCTCGGTGCTCACGCCGTACCCGACCAGGATGTTGCCTGGCCCGTCCGGGCCCTCGGCGGACGGGTGGAGCTTCAGGCCACGCGCACGCCCTGGTCCGTCCGGGCCAGCGGTGCCGTCCGGGCTGCTGGTGCCGGGCAGGCTACTGGTGCCGGTCGGGCCAGTGGCGCTGGTCGGGCCGGGGGTGCCGTCCGGGGCGGGGGTGGCGATGGTGATCAGGGGGGCGCCGACGAGGACGCCGGTGCCGGCGGGGCCCGCGAGGGAGGTGACGACGCCGGCGTACGGGCAGGGGACCTCGACGACGGCCTTGGCGGTCTCGACCTCGGCGACGGGCTGGTCGATGGTGATGACGTCCCCGACCTGGACGAACCAGCGGACCACCTCGGCGGACACCAGGCCCTCACCGAGGTCGGGCAGGGGGAACTCGCGAACCGCGGGCACGGGCTACTGCTCCCATTGAAGTCGGGCGACGGCATCCAGGATGCGGTCGACGCTGGGCAGATGGTGCTTCTCGAGCATCGGCGGGGGATACGGGATGTCGTAGCCGGTGACGCGCAGGACGGGGGCGGCGAGCTGGTGGAAGCAACGCTCGGTGACCCGGGCGGCGATCTCCGCGCCGATCCCGCCGAAGCCGCTGGCCTCGTGCACGACGATGGCGCGTCCGGTGGCCCGCACCGCGGCGCTGACCGTCTCGTCGTCGAAGGGCACCAGCGACCGCAGGTCGACCACGGCGAGGTCGAAGCCCTCCTCCTCGGCGGCCCGCGCCGCCTCCAGGCAGATCGGCAGGCTCGGTCCGTAGGTCAGCAACGTGGCGGACGTCCCGGTTCGGCGCACCACCGCCCGTCCGATCGGCGCGGTCTCCTCGAGGGGTCCGGTCGTCCAGTACAGGCGCTTGGGTTCGCAGAGGACGACCGGGTCGTCCGAGGCGATCGCGGCGCGCAGCAGGCCGTAGCTGTCGGCGACCGTCGCCGGGGTGACCACGTGCAGACCCGGTGTGTGCGCGTAGTACGCCTCGCTGGAGTCACTGTGGTGCTCGACCCCGCCGACCCCACCGCCGTAGGGCACCCGGATGGTGATCGGCAGGGCCATCCGTCCACCGGTGCGGTTGCGCATCTTGGCCACATGCGAGAAGAGCTGCTCGAACGCCGGGTAGGCGAACGCGTCGAACTGCATCTCCACCACCGGGCGCAGCCCGTACATGGCCATGCCGATGGCGGTGCCCAGGATGCCGGCCTCGGCCAGCGGCGTGTCCAGGCAGCGGTCCGGGCCGAACTCGGCGGCCAGGCCGTCGGTGACCCGGAAGACACCGCCGAGCGCCCCGACGTCCTCGCCGAGGATGTGCACGGTCGGGTCGTCCCGCAGGCTGTCGCGCAGCGCCAGGTTGAGCGCCTTGACCATCGTCATGGACGTCGCCGCCGGCTCGCCCGCGGGCAACCCGACCGGCCTCCCCACCGGCGTCCCGGCCGGTTCCGAGGTCACTGCCGCGGCGCCGCTCATCGGAGGTCCCCCCTGCCGTCGTGGTCACGGTCCAGCTGGCCGCCAGCGCCCTCAGCGGCGTGGTCGGCATGGTCGGTGTGGTCGGCATTGTCGGCATGGTCGGTGTGGGAGTTGTCGGCGGCGAACTCGGCGTCGAGGGCCAGCCGGGCGTCCAGGTCGGCGGCCTGCTCACGCAGCTGGCTGGTCGGCGTCGCGTAGACGTGCGCGAACAGCGACCGCGGGTCGGGCTCGGGGGCCGCCTCGAACTGGGCGCGGATCCCGGCGGCGAGCTCCTCGGCCTGCGCCGCGAGCCGCTCGGCGGTGGCGTCGGTGAGCTGGCCGTGGGCCCGCAGGTGTGCTTCGAGGCGGGTCAGCGGGTCGCGGGTCCGCCAGTCGTCGACCTCGGCGGCGCTGCGGTAGCGGGTGGCGTCGTCGGCGTTGGTGTGCGCCTCCAGCCGGTAGGTGATGGCCTCGACCAGCACCGGTCCGCGTCCGGCCCGGGCGTGCGCGACGGACTCGGTGAGCACCTGGTGCATGGCGAGGGCGTCGTTGCCGTCGACGAGGCGTCCGGGCATCCCGTACCCGACGGCCTTGTGCGCCAGCGTTGGTGCCGCCGTCTGCTTGGCCAGCGGCACCGAGATGGCATAGCCGTTGTTCTGCACGAGGAACACCACCGGCGCGCGCAGCACCGCCGCGAAGTTCAGCGCCTCGTGGAAGTCGCCTTCGGAGGTCCCCCCGTCACCGACCAGCGCCAACGCCACCACGTTGGCGGCGGACGCCCGCGGGTCGGCCGCCGCCCGCAACCGGGCGGCGTGGGCGAGCCCGACGGCGTGCACGGCCTGGGTGGCAAGCGGCGTCGCCAGCGGCGCGATCCGATGCTCGTACGGGTCGTAGCCGCAGTGCGAATGCCCGCGCATCAGGGTCAGCGCGTCGATCGGAGCCACCCCGCGCGCCACCACGGCGAGGGTGTCCCGGTAGCTGGGAAACAGCCAGTCCTGGTCGGCGAGCACCATCGCCGCCGTCACCTGGCAGGCCTCCTGCCCGGTGGACGCCGGGTACACCGCGAGGCGACCCTGCCGGGTCAGCGTGGTGGCCTGCCGGTTGAAGCGACGGCCGAGGACGAGCCGGCGATACAGGTCAAGGGCCAGGTCCGGGTCGCCGGTCACCGCGGCCCTGGTGCCGAGCACCTGCAACGGTTCGGCGTCAGGCAGCAACGGCGCCGGGTCACGGCGCGGGCCGCGAAGGCCCACCGACCCGACAAGATCGGTCGGCACACTGTCGTGGACGATGGTCATGACCCACCTTCGGACTGGGCAACGAAAATCAGAGAAACGCCAGGACGGACGCCGCGGCACCCGCCCCATCCGGACCACGCCCGTCCGACCACGCGAGGCGACAGCTGCCGGTCAGGACGTCGCGTCGGGTCGGGGTAAGCGGTCCGCGAGGACGGCCGCCGCGTGCCGTAGGGCGGTGTCGCCGGTCCGTCCGGCGAAGTACCCCCCTGTTTTCCATGTCGGTGGTTACGCCGACGTGAATCGGCGTCGAGCGGCCGGAAGCTGATCTGACCGGCCGTCACGACCGATTTTCCACGGCCGTCCGGCGAATGTGCCGTGGCGATAATCACGCCAGGTTGACACTACAACCAGGGTGCCAGGAGACCCACCTTCGACGGGCCGTAAAAACTGCGCCGACGGCCCGTCCGGGGAAGCGCCGGTGCCGGCGTCGGGATTTCCGCTACGGATTTTCTTAACGGGTGGCGCACCGGTCGGCAATCCGGTCGCCCAACGGTGCCCGCCACCGGTCGTGAGCGGTCGCCGGCAGTCGCCACGGCGGACGGCGGCCGGGCCGTCACCTCGGATGCCCGAGCCCTTAGGTGCCATTGTCCGAAGGTTGAGGCCGGAACATCAGATCGTCCGGGCCCGTATTGCTTTTCTGGTTTTGTGTCGGCCGGTGTCGCGATAGTCGGAAACCCGCCGAACCAGGGCGGTGGCGGATCGGGTGCCCGCCGGTGGCGGGGCGGCCGACCGGCCACGCGACGTCCTCGACGTCGTGGATCGTCCCGCCGAGGCCCGTGTGGGACCTGGTGCCCGTGTCCTCGCACGGGCCTCGGCCGGATCTGGTGCTGCTGCGCCGCTGGGAGTGCGGTGCTGCGGTGCTGCTTGGGGTGCGGTGCTGCGGTGCTGCTTGGGGTGCGGTGCTGCGGTGCTGCTTGGGGTGCGGGGGTGCGGGGTGGGTCAGGCGGTGAGGGCGCCGGTGGTGAGCAGGCCGACCAGCAGGGCGGCGATGACGAGACGGTAGGCGACGAAGGCGTCGAAGTTGTGCGCGGCGACGTACTTGAGCAGCCACGCGATCGAGGCGTAGGCGACGACGAACGAGACGAGGGTGCCGACGGCCAGCGGGAAGGCGGAGACACCGCCACCGACGGCGTCCTTGAGTTCGTAGAGACCGGCGCCGGTCAGGGTGGGAATGGACAGGAAGAACGACAGTCGGGTCGCGGCGACACGGTCGAGGTCGCGGATGAGGCTGGTGGAAATGGTGGCGCCGGAGCGGGAGAAACCGGGGAAGAGCAGGGCGAGGATCTGCGCCGAACCCACGATCAGGGTGTCGGGCAGGCTGATGTCGTCCTCACCGCGCTTGTGCCGGCCATAACGGTCGGCGAACCACATGAGTCCGCTGCCGGCCACCAGCGACGCGGCGACCACCCACAACGAGGCGAGTGGGCCGTCGATGAGCGGTTTCGCGGCGACGCCGACGAGAACGACGGGGATCGTCGCGTAGATGACCCACCAGGTGAAGGCGTAGTCGTGGTTCTGCCGGGCCGCGGGATCGCGCAGACCGCGAAACCAGGCGGTGACCAGGCGGCGGATGTCCTTGAAGAAGTAGACCAGGACGGCCGCGATCGCACCGACCTGGATCACGGCGGTGAATCCGACGACCGCCTTGTCGTCCACCTTGATGCCCAGCAGACCTTCGGTGATCTTCAGGTGGCCGGTCGAGGAGACCGGGAGGAATTCGGTCAGGCCCTCGACGATGCCGAGGAGCACGGCCTGGCCGACGCTGATGGAGCTCACGTGATCGATACCTTCAGGGATCCAGGCGCGGCGGCTGGCCGCGCGTTCGGTGGACCGGGCGGGCGGTGCCGCCACGCCGGCGACCCGACCCGTCTGCCCCGGGATGGTCTGCTGCGATCCGCACAGTAGAACACCGTGCGTACGCGTCCGAGCCGCGGGTCACCTCGCGGGGGCGCCCTCAGCCGCGCGGGCGCGCCGCGCGCCGTCCGGATCGGTACTCGCGCAGGACGGGGATCGCCGACACGGCGACGATGACCAGGGTGATCGGGAGGAGGTACCGGTCGATCGGCACCACCCGTCCGAGCGCGTAGCCGAGCAGCGTCAGCCCATCCGCCCACAGCAGCCCGCCCAGGATGTTACTGACGGTGAAAGCCTTCACCGGTACCCGCACGACGCCGGCCAGCGGGTTCATGAACGTTCGCACCACCGGGCCAGCACCACCGCCCGTCCGAACCCGTACCGGCGCAGCACCTCGTGTGCCCGTTCGACGTGTTCCCGGTGGAACAACCGCGAGTTCGGACGGTCGAACAGCCGCGTCCCGAAACGCCGTCCCAGCAGGTAACCGGTCTGCGCACCCGCGATCGCCGCGACCGCGACCCCCGGCAGCACCGTCGCGAGGTTCAGCCGCGGCCCGGACGCCGCCGCGTCCGCCGCGCACAACGCCCCCGCGAGGAACAACAGCGAGTCACCCGGCAGGAAGAACCCGACGAACAGGGCCGTCTCGGCGAAGATGATCGCCATCAGCCCCAGTAGCCCGACCGAGGACGCCACCGACGAGGCGTCCAGCACATTGAGCGCGAACCCCCCGGTCACAGCCGTGCCACCCCTGCCGTCCCTGCCGTCCCAGCCGTCCCAGCCGCCTCAGTCGCCTCAGTCGCCTCAGTCGTTCCAGCTGGCGGGTCGAGCCGCGGGGCCTGGACGTCGGCGCGGGTGCGGGCCGCGTAGGCGACGAGCCCGACGATGACCACCGTCGCGAGGGCGCTGACCACCCCGTCCCCAAGGCCGAGGCCATGGCGGTGCACCGGTTTGCCGAACCAGTCGGCGAACGAGGCACCCAGCGGACGGGTCACCACGTAGGCGGCCCAGAACGCGGCGACCTCGCCGAGCCCGCACCAGCGCCGGGCGAACGCCGGCACCGCGATGATCGCGGTGAACATCAGTCCGGACGCCAGGTACCCCAGGTGCAGCGTGTCGGCGGTCAGATCGCCCAGCGCTGTGCCGAGCGCGAACGTGGCGAGCACCGTCGTCCAGTAGTAGTGCTCGCGACGACGGGTGACAATCGAGTGGATCGACAGCGTGCCCTCGGTGCGGTGCCAGCGCCACAGCACGGCGGCGAGCACGAGGGCGTAGAACACCGTCGAGCCGACATGCCCGATCGGCGGCCCGTCGGCGGCCATCGTCCCGAACACGGCGAGCATCACCACCGCGAACCAGTAGACCGAGGCCTGGTAGCGCCGGCTCCGCAACTGCAACCACAGGGCGGTCGCGAACCCGCACAGTCCGACCGCCGCGGCGAGGACGAGGTTCACCGACGCGAGGAAGTCGGCCGTGGCCTCACCCATCCCGGTGGAAAGGATCTTGATGGTCCAGAACAGGCCGGTGATCTCGGGAACCTTCGCGGCGACGGGCTCATCACCAGGCAGTAGACGAGAGACGGACGACCGCATGCACATACCTTTCCGAGGTGGTCGCGCGGGCACCCCGAGAACACCACCGCGGCGGTGTGAGGACCGTGTGAGGCGGACCGTGAGCGACGCGGTGAACCTCGGTGACGGCCCGGGTGGCGACGGTCCGTACGATCGGCGGATGGCTGACAGCCGCGCGCCCCATGCCCCGTCCAGCGCCTCCGCCACCAGTGCCCCCGCCACCGGCGCCGGCACCATCGCCAGTGGCGACGCGCTGCTGCGAGGGCTTGGGGGATATGTCTCCGAGAGCCGGCCGGAGTTCGAGCGCCGCCTCGCCGAACTGGTCGGTATCCCCGGGGTCAGCGCCGATCCGGCGCGCGCCGCCGACATCGCGCGCACGGCCGAGCACGCGGCGACCCTGCTGCGCGACGCGGGCCTGTCCGCGCGGATCGTGGCGACCCCCGGCAACCCGGTCGTCGTCGGCGAACACCACGCCGGCGCGGACCTCCCGACCGTGACGATCTACAACCATCTCGACGTCCAGCCCGCCGACCGGGCGCAGTGGCGCACCGAACCGTTCCGCCTGACCATCGCCGGTGACCGCTACTCCGGTCGGGGCAGCACGGACGACAAGGGTCCGGCGCTGACCGCTCTGCAGGCCGCCCAGTTCGCCGTCGGACACGAATGGCCGGTCAACATCCGGTTCGTCTGGGAGCTCGAGGAGGAGATCGGCAGTCCGAACTTCGAGGAGTTCGTCCGCGCCGAACTACCGCGGCTTTCCACCGATGTCGTGCTGGTCTCCGATTCGATCTGGATCGCCGCGGACCGCCCGGCCATCGACTACGGCCTGCGCGGCCTGGTCACCTTCGAGGTCACCCTCACCACCGGCCACAACGACACCCATTCCGGGCTCACCGGCGGCCCGGCCCGCAACCCGCTCACCGAACTCGCCGGGCTCATCGCCGAATGCGTCGACGCCACCACCGGACGGGTCCTCATCCCCGGTTTCGCCGACGCCGTCGCTCCCGTCGCCGACGACGAACTCGACGGTTTCGTCGCCTCCGGTTTCGACGTCGAGACCTTCATGGCCGCCCACGGCCTGACCTCGCTACGGACCACCGACGTCCGCGAGGTCGTGCGCCGCATCATGGCCGAACCGACCTTCGAGGTGCACGGCCTGACCGGCGGTTACACCGGCCCCGGTGTGAAGACCATCGTGCCGCCGTTCGCCACCGCGAAGCTCAGCACCCGGATCGTCCCCCATCAGGACCCGCAGGCCGTCTTCACGCTGATCCGCGACTTCATCACCGCCCGCCACCCCGACGCCGTCGTGGAACTCGAAGCCGCGATGCCCCCGTACCTCGGCCCCCGCACCGGCCCCTACGCCGACGCCGCCGCGGACGCCGTCGAATACGCCTTCGGCCGCCGCCCCGCCTTCGTCCGCGAAGGCGGCTCGATCGGCGCCGTCCTCACCATGGACCAGTACCTCAAGGCCCCCGTCATCCTGATGGGCCTGAGCCTGCCCAGTCACGGCTACCACGCCCCCAACGAGCACTACGACTGGACCCAGGCCGCCGGCGGCATCCGCATGTTCGCCCACTACCTCGCCCACCTGGCCAGCCAGACCAGCCAGGCCTCGTAGGTGTCGCGGGACGGACGCCGTTCAGCACATCGAGATGTTCCGGCGCCAGCCAGAGACGCTACCGGGCGAGGACGCTACCGGGCGGGGACGATGCCAATGGCGCCGCCTTCCGGGCCGAGACGGTTGAGCAGCAGTGGGTAGTTCGTGCGCCGCCACGTGTTCGTCGACGGCCTGCTGGGCACCCTTCCACCAGCCATAGTCGTCGATGATGAGCACGCCGCTCGCAGTGGTGCGCGGGTAGAGGTGCTCCATCTCGTGCCGGGTCGACTCGTACCAGTCGGCGGGATAACCGATCCGGGCGACGTTCGCCCGCACCTCGTCGATCGACACGACGCACCAGGCGGAGTCGGCCTTGCCCCGGTCGGAACGCGAGAGCAGGCCGGCGGCGGTCTGCCCGTCGGGCGCGACGTCGAGGTCGGTCGGCGCCGACATTCCCTCGAAGGTGTCGAACAGGTAGAGATGGCGCGAGGTGTCACCGAGCTGCAACAGCGTGCGCGCCGCCGCCATCGTCGACCCGCCGGCCCACACCCCGCACTCGACGATGTCCCCGGGTATCCGGTGGCGAACGACGTAGCGGACGCCCTGGATGAGCCCGAAGACCTTCGCCTGGTCGGTGAGGGTGTATGGCGCCGACTCGCGGATCGTCGCCAGCGCCTGCGCGTCCATCCCGGCCGGAACCTCCCAGCCCGGCCTGCGCACCACCTCGAACCCGGTGCGCTCGACCGCCCGGCGCACGTAGTCCTTGACGAGCTTCCGGCTCACGAGCTGCCTGGTGGTCCCGGTCGCCTCCCCGGCGGTCTGATGACTGTGTGGTCTGGTGACTGTGTGTCGGCGTACCGTCGTGCATGGGTAAGCATGTTCTCACAGGGGGCGGACGGCAGGGTCGCGGATCGCGGACATCCGGTTGCTGACGGGTGGTGTGGCGGTGGCGCGCAACAGGTCGAGGGCGCGTCGCAGCTCGGTGTTCTCGCGGGCGAGGCGGCGGATCTCGGCCTGGTGCCGGCGGAGATCCGCGCGGGCATGGTCGGCGGTGGACTCGGCGCCGCGCACCCAGGTTCGCAGGGTCTCCGCGCTGATGGCGAGGGCGGCGGCGATGGTCTGGATGGCCGCCCACTCGGAGGCGTGTTGCGGGCGGGTCTGTCTGACCTGGGCCACGGCCTGCGCGCGGAAGGCGGGGGCGTAGCGGGTGGGGCGTCCCACGATGTCTCGTCTCCGTTCAGTGCCGCGCCGACGATGGGCGGCTCGGTGTCAGGGGGTGGAGGTCGGCGCGCGGGGAGATTCCGAGCCGCTCTGGGGAGTGAGGGGAACGACGAGCAGCGCATCGTCGGGCGAGACCGTGGGGCTGCCTTCCTTCGACGGGCCTGCTGGGGACGTGGTGGCAGCCGGATCGCTGGTCGGCGCGGGGAAAGGGGTGCCCGTGCGCCGTCCGAGGGTGGAGGGGACAGGGGACGGTGTGGGGCGCGGCGACGGGTCCGCGGTCGGCGCGGGGGTCGGCGATCCGCCGGATGCATGAGGCGCCGCGGCGCCGGTCGTCGCAGGTGATCCCACGGTCGCCGAGCCGGCCACGGAGGTGGCCGGGGCCGGAGCGCTCGCCCGTGCCGGTGTGGGCGACGGCGTGGGTGCGGGCGGCGCGAGGGCGGCGGGGGAGCTGGTCGTCTGGCCTGCCGGTGCGATGACGGTCGGGGCGGGCAGCGCGCCGAGGGCGGTGTAGGCGGCGCTCCAGGCGAGAACGGCGCGCGCATAGCTGTCCGACGGGTTGTAGGTGAGGATCGCGGCCCGCATGGACTGCCGGTTCGGCGAGGTCGTGGTGGTGGCCGCACAGGTAACCGGCGGCGGCGAGGGCGGCGTCGTCGACGTTGTGCGGATCGGCGTGCCCGTCGCCGGAACCGTCGCGGCCGGCCCAGGCCCAGGTGGTGGGGATGAACTGCATCGGTCCGACGGCCCGGTCGAAACGGCGGTCGCCGTCGAGCCGGCCGGAGTCGGTGTCCCGGATCAGGGCACGGCCATTCTGACCGTCCAGCGCGGGGCCGAGAATGGGGCTGGTGATGGTGCCGTCGGCCCGGATCGCGCGGCCGACACCGTGGCCGGACTCCACCCGGCCGATGCCGGCGAGCAGCTGCCAGCGCAGGTGGCAGCCCGGCCAGGCGGTGGCCGCCCGCTGCTCGGCCGCGTGGTAGGCGGCCAGTACCCGGGTCGGTATCCGGCGCTCGGTGGCGGTGAGCGTGACGGTGCTGGCCGACGAGCCCGGCTCCGTAGCGCCCGGACCAGTGCTGCCGGTGGTTTCCGGTGCGCCTGCCACCGGCTGCTCGGCCTGGCCGGCGGGGGTGGGAGCGGCGTCGGTGTTCGGCGGGTGGGCCGCGATCAGCGGGGGAACATCGTTGTCGTAGTCGCGTGCCGGCGGGTGTGCGATCGTCGCCGGGGCCGCGGTGGCCATGCTGGTCGCCTCCGGCCCAAAGACGCCGGGGCCGAGGCCGACGGCGCCGAGCAGGCCGATCACTGTGAGGGTGGCCAGCAGACCGGTGGCCGGCCCGCGCCTGACGTCCGGCCGCCGCGCGTGTCAACCCGAGCCACGTGCGGGACGCCTGGCGCGGTGGCGTGCGGTGCGGTCGGCGGCACGCCGATGCCGGCTCATACCGAGGGCCTCCCTTGTCCTGAGGGGTCGGTGCGCGCCGCCCGGTTGACGCACGTGAAAGCCACCTCCTCCACTCCAGGGGTGCGGGTGGGAAGGGCCAATGCCGGAAACCGTGACGGAACCCGGCAGGTCGGCCCGCCACATTCCTGCCCCTGAAATGCGGTTTCCGCGGGTGCCGGCCCCTACCTTCCGACCAGATGGACGACGGCAGCCAGATGCGTAACAACAAGATCTTTATTTACTCCGATCCGAATCAGGACTCTGACATAGGCGCGGCGTGATTGCCACCCTTTCCTGGAAAGAAGTTCCCTGCTGCCCGCAACGATCATTCTCGTCGGCGGTGTTCTTCGTTGCCCAACGATTGCGGTCATGTGTTACGGCGAAGTAACACCCCATTGAGTGACCCAGATAACACATTTAACCGATGGTGTCGATCGATGATCGTTCTGACTGGATGTGGTCACTGGAAGTTCAGGTCCCCCCGAAAAGCTGCAGCTCGCGACCTTTTCTCTTCACAGAAGGTAGCCGACTCCGAGAGTGCTTTCGCGTGACTGTCACCTGGAGTAGCTCTACAGCAAAGCAACGCCGGTCCTGATTCCTGTACCGCGCTCCGCTGTGCTGTCAGTTTCGGTGGTCCGCGCGGCCTGCCGTTCCCCTCGGCGGCCGCGCGGACATCCGTGTGCGGATCTCTTTGTTTCCGGTGGATCGGAGCTGGCCTGATGTGGACGTCGCCCAGGCGCCCTCGCATGTTGTTCACCCGTGTTCTCGGGCTGCTGCTGGTCGCGGTTCTGGCCATGACGGTCGCCGAGTTCGTGCCGGCCACGCGGCACGTGGCCCAGGCGGCGACCGCCGCGCAGCCGCCCCCGGCGGACGCCGGGCCGCCCGAGCGCCCGGATCTCGTCTCGGCGCAGCTCGCCGCGCGTGCGGACAAGCGCCGGATCGAGGTCACCGACGCCCGTACCGAGTCGACGTCAACGTTCGTGAACCCGGACGGCACGATCACCGTCGACTCCTACTCGGGCATCCGCCGGGTCCACCGCGCTGACGGCTGGGCCGACGTCGACTCGACCCTCGTCCTCGCCGATGGGAAGGTCACCCCGAAGGTCGCCAAGGCGGGCATCGTGCTCTCCGCCGGCGGCAAGGCCGGCGGCGACGTCGCGACCCTGGTCGACGGCCCCCGCGAACTTGCCTTCGCCTGGCCGGACGCGCTGCCCGCCCCGACCCTCGCCGCCAGCACCGCCACCTACGCCGACGTGGCCCCCGGCACCGACCTGGTCGTCAAGGTCACCCCGACCGGCTACGACGTGCGGATCGTCGCCCACACCCCCGCGGCGGCCCAGGCCGCGCTGCGCCTGCCGATGCGCCTCAAGGGCGTCACCGCCACGCGGACCACGGACGGGGAGCTGCGGCTGTCCGCCGGCGGGAAGGTCACGGCCCGCTCGCCCGTCCCGCTGATGTGGGACGCCCACGTCGACCCGAAGGCCAAGCTGCCCGACCACACCCGTGAGGTCGACGCCACCCTCGACGGCACCGCCGCGGCGCCCACCCTCACCCTGAGGCCGGACAGAGCCTGGCTCACCGACGCCGCCCGCCAGTACCCGGTCACCATCGACCCGGCGGCGAACCTCGCCGACAACCTCGACACCGACGTCAACAACGCCAACCCGACCACGAACTACGACACCGGCGACACCCTGCGGGTCGGCAACTACCTCGGCGCGGCGGTGAACCGCTCGTTCCTGCGCTTCGACGACTCGGCCATCAAGAACCGGCACGTCACGTCCGCCGCGCTGAACCTCTGGCAGGGCGGCTCGGCGACCTGCACCGCCGAGCCGACGGTCGTGCAGGGCGCGGGCGGCATGAGCGCCGGCACCACCTGGAACACCCAGCCCAGCGCGGATGGCACCAACTGGGGCAACGCCACCTTCAACAACGGCGGCTCGTGCACCGGCTCGGGCGGCACGAGCATCACCATCACCGGCCTCGTCGACGCCTGGGCGCACAACGGCTTCGCCTCCCCGGAGGCGCTGACCATCCGCGCCCCCAACGAGACCGACGCCAACCAGTTCAAGTACTTCTACTCCGGTGACACGCCCCTGGCCCCGTTCATCTCCACGACCTACAACTCCTACCCGACGACGATCGCGGGCCGGTCGACCTCGCCGTGCTCGGCGCAGTGCGGCGGCAGCCCGGCCACCGTCATCACCAACTCGAAGACGCCGACGCTCAGCGGCATCACCACCGATGACGACGGGGGCACCGTCCGCCTCGACTTCGAGGTCTGGAACGCCGCCGGAACCACCAAGATCACCGATGGGTCCACCGACTACATCGGTCAGAACACGCTGGGCAGCTGGACGGTCCCGGCTGGGCTGCTCACGAACGGCACCAGCTACGAGTGGCGGGCCCGTGCCTACGACGGCGCGGACTACTCGCAGGCCTGGTCCTCGTGGATCCCCTTCACCATCGACACCACGGCCCCGGCGGCGCCGAGCGCTCTGACATCGGCGGCCTGGCCCTCGGGTGGCTGGTCCGGTACGACATCCGGCACAGTGTCGTGGACCTCCCCGGGCGGTGACACGGCCGGCTTCCTCTACGGCCTCGACGAGCCGTCCCCGTCGACCTCGACGACCGCGACCACCAGCGCGACGCTCACCCCCGCCGCCGGCCTGCACACCTTCTACCTGCGCACCATCGACAAGGCGGGCAACCTCTCCCCGGTCGTCACCTACGCGTTCGGCGTCGGCAACGGTGCCTTGGCCTCGCCCGAACCACAGTCCCGGGCCCAACGGTTCGTGACCCTGCGCGGCGAGGCGCCAAGCGCACAGGTCTCGGTCGCCTACCACTACCGCAAGGGCACCGACTCCGGCCTGCCCTGGCTGGACGTGCCGACCGGCGCCGTGACCACCCAGGGGACCACCTCCCATCCGAGCTGGCCGGTGACCCGCAACGGCGCGGGACTGTTCGACAACCAGATCTGGAGCCTGCCGACCACCTTCGCCGGCAACGACGGCCCGGTGCAGGTCCAGGCATGCTTCGCCACCGCCGGCGGCACGATCTCGTGCACCGCGGCGACGACGTTCCAGTACACGATCAACGCCTTCAGCGACTCGAACGCCACCGCCAAGGTCGGTCCGGGCACGCTGGCCCCGCTGACCGGCGACTTCTCGGTGCCCGCGACCGACGTGACGATGCCGACCTACATCGGCACACTGTCCGTCGGTAGAACCCTGACCACCCTGACCCCGCCGGGGGCGATCTCCACGCCGGCCGGGGTGTTCGGGCCGGGCTGGACGTCGAACATCCCCGGCCCGGCGTCGGGCTCGGCGAACCGCACCCTCACCGACAACACCGACTCCGGCGGCTACGTCACGCTGACCTCCGCGGAGGGCGCGCCGGCGGTCTACACCAGGGTCGGCTCCGGCAGCTACCCCTACCACTACGCCGGAGTCGCCGACACCGGCGCGGACGGGTCGGCCCTCACCAAGGACTCGGCCACCCAGTTCACCCTCACCGAGGTCGATGGAACCCGAACGATCTGGAACTCGGCGACGGTCGGCGGCGCGACGATCTGGGTCGACGACCGGGTGACGGAACCCGGCAACGCGAACACCTCCACCTTCACCGTCGACGGCCAGGGGCGCACGACCCGCATCCTCGCCCCCGTCCCGGCGGGAGTGAACTGCTCGGGCACCCTCGGCGCCGGTTGCCGGGCGCTGACCATCACCTACGCGACGTCGACCACTGCGACCGACAACGGTGGGGATCCGGCGACCTGGGGTGACTACAACGGGCGGATCAGCTCCATCTCGATGACCCTCAACGGCGCGGCCCCGGTCGAGGTGGCCCGTTACAAGTTCGACACCACCGGACGGCTGCGTGAGGAGTACGACCCCCGCCTCGACACCGGAGGCGGTCATCTGGCGACCTTGTACTGGTACACCGCCGAGAACCGGGTGCTCGGCTACATCCCACCGGGCGAGGAGACCTGGAACTTCAACTACGACGGCTACGGCCGGCTGATCAGCCTGACCCGGGCACGCCCCGGCGGTGCCGGCAACGCCACCCAGAGCATCGTCTACGACCTCCCACTGTCAGGCGGTTCCGCGCCGGTCGACATGTCGCCGTCCGCAGTGGGCACCTGGGGTCAGCTGGATCTGCCGTCGTTCGCGACGGCGGTGTTCCCGGCCAGCCATGTCCCGGCGTCGTCGCCGGGCGCCTCCGACTGGCCTTTCGCCGACCTGACCTACATGGATGCCAATGGCCGGGCGGTGAACTCCGCCTCCTACGGCGCCGGCGCCTGGCAGATCACGACGACCGAGCACGATCTCCGTGGCAACACCGTCCGCGCGCTGACCGCGGAAAACCGCGCCCAGGCGCTGTCGCCCACGGCTGATACCGACCCGACCGTCGCGGCCCTCACCGATTCCGCCGCCCGCGCCCAGCTACTCGACACCGACACCACCTGGTCCGCCGACGGGGTGGTGCCGGTCGAGGCCTACGGGCCGAAGCACCGCTACGTCACCAACGGTGGTGTCCACACGTCGGCGCGGCTGCACACCCACACCGACTACGACCAGGGCGCCCCGGGTGGCAGCGTCGTCTACCACCTGCCGACCACGGTGACGACGACCGCCTACGACGGCAGCAGCGACACCGATCCCCGCAAGGTGATCAACGGTTACGAGGCGAAGACCGGCGCGGACGGGGCCACCTCCGGGTGGACGCTGCGCAGGCCGACGACGGTGACCACCTGGATGGGTGGCGGGTCCGACCCGGACGTCGTGCGCACCTCCTACTACAACCTGGCCGGCAAGCCAGTGGAGGTCCGCCAGCCGAAGGCGAACGCCGCCGGCACCGACGCGTTCACCACCGTCACCTCCTACTTCACCCCGACCGGCTCGGGCGGCTGCGTCAACGCGTCCTGGGCGGGCCTGACCTGCTCGGAGGGTCCTGCGGCGCAGCCGAGTTCGGGTAACGCGCTGCCGGTCACGGCCTACACGTACAACAACCTCAACGAACCACTGACCGCCGTCGAGACCGTCGGTTCCACGACGAGGACGACGACCACCGCCTACGACGCCGTCGGCCGCAAGACCTCCGCGGCCCTCGCGGTGAGCCCCGCAGCCGACGGCGGCACCGCGGTGCCGACCGCGACATTCGGCTACAGCACCTCGACCGGACTGCCGACCACCACGACCGCGAACAGCGTCACCCTGACCACCGTTTACGACAGCTGGGGCCAGGTCACCTCGCAGACCGACGCCGACGGCAACACCGCGACCACCACCTACGACATCGACGGCGCGCCTGCCACGGTCAACGACGGCAAGGGCACCTACACCTACACCTACGACAGCTCCACCGAGCACCGTGGCCTGGTCACGAGCCTGGACGTCGGGGCAGGTTCCGCGCCGTCGACGTTCACGGCCACCTACAACGGTGACGGCGCCCTCGCTTCCGAGACCTATCCGAGCGGTCTGGTCGCGACCAGGAAGTACGACAACACCGCCAGCCCCACCGCTCTGACGTATGCCAAGAGCGGCACCCTACCCGTCAAGATGAGGTGAGTCAGGCGATGGCTATCATCTTATGACCTGGGCGGGTTGGGAGAGGAAGATCGT
>NZ_JALKFW010000195.1:0-27133 GCF_023243055.1 Frankia sp. AgPm24
CCCCGCCGGGTGGGGCCCCGGGGCGCCGGGGCGGGCCCCCGGGGCGGGGGGGGGCGGGGCCGGGGGGGCCCCCCGCCACCACCCGGACTCGTGGCGGTGTCAGCAGTCGGTGTTCTTGTTCGTCGAGCAGCCGTTGTCGGTGGTGCACAGCAGCGCGTCCGCCGCGTCGCCCTGCTCGACGATCGAGACGTCGAGCTCCAGTTCGCTGATGCCCGCAGTGGTCGTGTCGGCCGTGACGGTGTTCATGGTCATCACACTCCCGGTCTCGCCCGTTCGCATGGGAAGCGGGCTCGTGAAGGACTCCAGTGGTGCCGTCCTGACGCCTGCTCCTCCGCTGAGAGGCGCGCGGGGGTTTCGTCACCGCAGATCCGGTGACGCCTGGGCGACGGGACGTCTCGGTGCTGCCGACACGGCCCCCGAGCCACGCAACTGCTCTGAGCGAGCGCCCGGAAACTCTGTGCCGACCGGTTTCGGTAGCAAGAGTGGAGGCCTGCCACTCCATGAAGTGACACACGTTGTGTCACTGATCCGCTGCCATCCGGCGCACAGGACGGTGCTCTGGAGAGCAGGGTGGTTATCAGAGGGGCGCCCGGCAGCGGGTGCGCTGCCAGCTAAGATCAACCACCAGATCCGGGAGGTGCTCGCTATGGAGGAAAGGGAGGATGTCGGCCCTCGAAGGAGCTTGCATTCAACGTGATCACGGTCCGGCTGTCCTAGCCGAGCGCGACACTCCTGCCAGTCCGGGACTGGACCAGCTCGCGCTGCAGCGGATCGCACCCCAGGCCGAGCGGCCCCCGGTCGCTCAGAGAAGCGACAGGAGGATCGGCGATCTTGATGTTCGTCGTCGGTGGGCAGGGCTATCTCGGGTCCTGCGTGATCCACGCTGCCACCGGAACCGATATGGCGATCGCGATCAGCCGAGATGGAGCGACGCGACATGGCGTGCCATCTACGAGCTGGTCGACCTTCCTCGGCGGTCTCAAGGGTGTTCGTGGCCCCGTCGTTGTCTGGCTACTGGACGGCGCCAAGCACCACGAACTTGATCGACTAGCCGAGCTTCTGGCTGCCCGGCCCGATGGCCACCTCGTGCTCGTCTCGACCTGCACCGTCTACGGCGCCTGCGGCGACCTCGTCTGCGACGAGGGCACACCGTTGGATCTGCGCACCGACCACGCGCGACTCAAAGCCAGCTGCGAGGCCCTGCTCGACCGCTCCGACTGGACATGGGCTGTCCTGCGGCTTGGCGCTCTCTACGGCGTCGATCACCGCGGGATCCGGGCCGACCGGATCGAGCAGTGGGTCCGCCAGGGCACCACCGAGCACGTCATCACGGTGCCCGACCCCGAGCACTGGCGCGGCTGGGTCCACCGGGATCAGGCAGCTCGCGCCCTCTGGCGGGCCGCAGCTTCACAGGTCACCGGAGTCTTCAACATCGCTTCCGCGAACCTGACCTTCGCACAGGCCGCGCACGCTGCCGCGGCGATGACTGACGCCAAGATCATCGCAGCCGGCGAGATGGACCCCTGCAGCTACCGCGTCGATTCCTCCGCCGCCGTCGTGCGCGACCTACTCGACGTCGAACCTGGCGAGGACATTAGCGCGGCGACTGAGGCATTCGTGAATCGGGAAGGGGCACACGACGTAGGGTGAAAGGCGACCTACGCCGCGCGCCAACCCGAGACTTCTGTAGCCGATCGAGTTTGCCCGGGGGCCACCACGATGGATGACGACCGTACCCGCGGCGCAGGCGAACGTATTGCCGACGCACGCAAGGCGCGCAGTCTCAGTCAACGCCAGCTGGCCGAAAACTCCCACGTGAGCCTTTCACTGCTCCGCAAGGTCGAGCAGGGCAGCCGAGATGCCACCCCGGCCCTGGTCGCAGCGGTCGCACGGGCGCTGACCATCGACGTGACGGCCCTGACCGGGCAGCCCTACGACCTCGGTGGCCGGCATCTCGACCCGCTCCACCAGCACATTCCCAAGCTCCGACGTGCGCTCACCTACTGGGACCTGCCTCCCGATGGGATCACGCCGCGACCGTCTGCGGAGCTGGTCCGCGGCGCCGAGCACGCCGCGGACCTTCGTCGATCCGGTAACCACGCCCAGCTCGCCGCTCTCCTCCCGGCCTTGCTCACGGAGACCACCGCGGCTATCCACACCGCGCCGGCGGGCCGGGAACGCGAGCACGCCTACGCCACCTTGACCGTGCTGTTGTTCGCCGCCCACTCCGTCACCTACAAGACGGGATACATCGACCTCTCGACCCTCATCGAGGAACGCACGCACTGGGCGGCACTCGCCTCCTCCGACCCGGTACTCGGAGCACTTGCCGCGTGGGCACGCACCACATCCCTGCTCCAGGCCGGTTCCTACAACATCGGCCTGCAGCTCCTGGACCGCGCCCAGGCCGACATCCCCACCGGCC
Source organism: Frankia sp. AgPm24 (assembly GCF_023243055.1). Lineage (NCBI taxonomy): Bacteria > Bacillati > Actinomycetota > Actinomycetes > Frankiales > Frankiaceae > Frankia > Frankia sp. AgPm24. The sequence continues at coordinate 2,426 of NZ_JALKFW010000195.1, forward strand.
GTGAGCCGGGCGAGAGTGTGCTGCGGATGTCAGGCGCGCTGCATCTGCGTGCCGCGATGCTCGCAGCACGCAGCGGAGACTCCGACCTGGCCCACGATCACCTCGGCTCGGCACGCAGACTGTCGACGCAGCTCGGCGATGTCGACCACGACGGCGGCCGTTACCAGCTCGCCTTCGGCCCGGCCAATACCGGCGTGCACGTCGTCGCTGCTGCGGTCGAACTGGGCGACGGCGATGAAGCGATCAACCAGGCCAGCCAGGTTCGCATCACCTCGGACCTGCCGAAGATCCGCGCGTGCCATCACTACATCGACCTGGCACGCGCTTACCTGTGGACCGGTGCGAAGGAGGAGTCCCTACGCTGCCTGACCACCGCACGCGAGATCGCGCCGCAGCAGACCCGTCATCACCCGACCACTCGTGAGGTCGTGCGGATGCTCATACGTCTTCACCACCGCAGCAACACGCAGCTGACCAGGATGGCGGGCTGGATCGGGCACGACGCCTGATTCTGCTGCCGCGACTTCCGCTCTGACCGGGCGAACTCGCCGCTCAGGACGCCGCCGACGAACGCATCCGGCGCTGTTGCGTTACGGGAAAACTGGGCATGCCAGCGGCCGAGGCGGCTGCCGGTCAGACGGCTGCTGCGAGTTCGGTGAACGCGGCTGCCAGGTTCAGCTGTGGGTTGGTGTCGATCCCGAGTTCGTCGTGGCCGCGGCGGATGTTCTGGACCAGGGCGTGGCCGGCGCTGATCGTCTGGACCGAGCGCAGCCGTTTCAGCCCGCGCATCGGCCGGAGCCGCGCTTTCAACCGGCCGTGGTCGGCTTCGATCCGGTTGTTCTCCCGGGCGGCGTCGACGTGACAGGCCTCGGGGAGCAGCTCGTCGAGGATCCGCGGGTAGACAGGTGCCCTGTCCGTAGTGACCTCGACCGGGCGGCGGCCATGTGCCAGGGCCAGGGCGAAAAACCCGCGGGCGTCGCCGGTGGTGCGGGTTCGTGGGGCCGGGTCGGGGCGGGTGTCGATCGCGGGGCTTGCCTGTTACCGGCCGGGGCAGGTGCCGCGCTGGTTCTACCGGCTGCGCGAGCATCGGGGTCGTGCCGGTGAGCCCAAGGGGTTCGGTTGGCGGGAGTACCGGGATCTGGTCGTGGCGGCGCACCGCCGGCTGGGCCGGCCGATCGTCCTGGTCTGGGACAACCTGAACATCCACCGATGTGCGGAGATGCTCGCGTTCATCGCGGCGAACGCGCTGTGGCTGACCGTGATCCGACTGCCGTCGTACAGTCCGGAGCTGAACCCGGTGGAAGGCGTCTGGTCGCTGCTGAAACGCGGGGAGATCGCCAACCGGGTCCTGGTCGACGTCGACCATCTCACCGGTCTGGTCCGCCGGGGCCTGCGCCGGGTCGGACATCATCCGGACCTGCTCGAGGGATGCCTGGCGGGCACCGGACTGACCTTGACACCATCCCATGATCAAGCAGCCGACCTCGCACATTAAAGGTCAGTAGTCCCAGCCGCACTGGCGCGCCCGGCGTCGCCGCTGGCTGCGGGACTGCGGTCGCCGGCCGTGCCAGGTGTGCACCCGGGGGTGGGTGGACGATGGGACGTTCCACGCCCATCACGTTGACTACTAAAAGGAATCTAAGTAGCTGGACTCTCGCAGGCCCACGACCTGCGCAGATGTGACTTCCCGGGTCCAGTAACCAGGATTCCGATTAGTACGCGCATATTTGAGGGTTTTATTCGTTCGATCGACATTGCGCAATCGGCTCCTAGCGGCTTTTTCTGAGTAATTCAGGTCCTGGCTCGTCATGTTTCCAGGAGCCCGCACTTCCTGAGGCCTCATAAAATTAGAAGAGTCTGACTTGGGTTTCAGATGGCGGGTTTGTGTCGATGCCGGTGATGGTGCGCAGGTCGTCGAGGGTGGGGGTTCGTCCGGGCCAGTACTGGTCGATGAGCCAGGCGAGCAGGAGCGCTGCGCCGGTGGCGTCCCAGAGGGCTCGGTGGGGTTGGCTGTCGCGGACGGTCGTGCGTAGCGTCGGGCTAAGACCAGCGCGGTCGGTGAGGGCGGTGAGGGAACGTCCACCGTCCATGCCTGCCGCGCGGGCCAGCATCAGGGTATCGATGAGTCCTGCGGGGTGAAGGTCAGGAAGTCGTCGGTGGAGAAGGCGCCAGTCGACGCCGATGTTGTGTCCGACGATCCAGCGCCCCGTGAGCATGCCGGTGATGTGGCCGGCCACCTGGTGGAGAGGGGGCGCGGTGCGCAGGACTTCGTGGGTGAGGCCGGGCGATATCCAGGGGCGTTGAGGTATCGGCCGGCCCGGGTTGATGAGAGTGACGTAGGCGCTCTGCTGGTCCGGCCGGCCGTCCCGGAGGGGGACGGCGGCGAGTTCGAGGATTGCTTCCTGCTCCCGGTCCTGGCCGCCGCTGCCTTCGAGGTCAAGCGCGACCAGAGGGGCTTCATGCCATGGGGTGGTCATCGGTGTCAGTGTCTCGTGTCGTGCGGTCAGTCATCGGCCTTGCCCCGCACCCGGGAGTTCCCGTGCCTTGGCGTACGGGCCGGCACGTTGCACCGGTGCTGTCGTCCGTCAGATCGAAGTCGCTGCACGTCGTGTCCATGGTCGGCCCAGGATGAAGGGATCTGACAGGGGGGTCTGGCGTGCAACGGAGACGCGGATCAGAACGACCAGGCGCGGCCAGCGGTCCCCACCGCCCGTTGACACGGTGATATTCCTCAGGGCCGGCAGGATCAGCTCTGGCTATCCGGGTGTGTGCCGCCAGCGGCGGCCGAGAATCTCCAGGCCGGTGACTGTGGCGATGGCTGTGGTCAGGAGTCCGGTGCCGAGCAGGAGCAGGATGTCTCGGCGCATCCCGAACGTTCCGCTGATCGTGGCCGTGCGGGCGGCGATCAACGCGAACGTGACGCCGGCGAGTAGGGCCAGGCAGGCCGGGATCGTCAGTACGGCCGGATGCTCCACCCAGCGTGGCAGGTCCTGGGTGGTGGGGGGCGGCTCGTCGTGGGTGGTCAGGGTCGCCAGCCTGCTCGCGGCGTCAATCTGCTCGCGGTAGGTCAGATAGCGGTTGCGGAAGATCAGGCGTTCGTCATCGACCGCGTGCTGGAGCGCGCGGTCGATGGTCGCCAGCGCGCCAGTGAAATCACGCACCCGCCGTTGTCCGATCGCGAGGAGATAGAGCAGGCGGTGGTCGCCAGGATGGTCGGCGACAGCCTCGGCGGCACAGGCATACAGCGTTTCGGCCTGGCCGTCGAACGGCATCGCGGTCCGCAGGGAGGCCAGGCAGATGTCGGCGCGGTGCCGGGACCGGCCGCGGTCCCGCCAGGCGGCGATGAACACGACGAGCGCACGGTCGGAGGGGGTCGTATCGCTACCGAACGCGGCGGCGACACCTAAACTCCCGTAGAGCGGGATGTGTACGGCGCCGGCCGCGGTGACCAGCGGGGAGCTGGTGAGGTACTGGTCGAGCGTGCCCCAGCGGCAGTGGTGCCGCAACTTCATGCCGTGGTAGGCGGCGGCGAAGCCCAGTGCAGCATGGGCATGCTGGGTGAGGAGCCGCGTGGTGGCGGTGGTGATCTCCTGCGGGGTTTGGATCACGTCATAGGTCTCGTGGGTGATGCCGGCGAACTCCACCAGCCAGTCCTCGGCGACCGCCTGCTGATGCTCCGGGTCCACGTGTGCGGCGAGCCAGGCCCCGCAGGCGGCTGCGGTGTCCACAATCGGCGCGGCGGCGATCCGCTGCTGCCAGTACAGGTGCGCGCCGCGTAGGTCGGGATCGGCGTCGTCGGCGCGGGTGATCCGGTAGTCGGGCTCCACCCCTGTGCTGATCAGCAGGTCGACGTCCCTCAGGAGCACACGGTCTCCTGGTCGAGGCAAGCCGCTACTCATGCCCCTGTATACCATGCGAGAGTAAGCGAAAACGCACAGAACGTGCATTCCTGGGGTCATGGGCGAGGGGCCGCGGTCCGGCCCGCGACGGACGCCAGCAGCCCCGTGGTCACGCGGCTGCTCCTGCCCACCATGCCCCACATCTGATCATCCTGCTGGAGTGGATCGCTGGGACGGTAGGTGGCTGCGAGGGCGCGCAGCGCCGCGTTGTGCGCGGCTGGCCGTGCGCCGTCGCGGGGTGGGCGCCGGGTCGGCGGCATCAGACTGTCAGCAGTGCCGTGGCCAGCACGAGGTCGCAGCTCAGTGCGAACCCGACCCAGCCCAGGTGGCGTCTGCTGGCCGGCTGGTAGGCGGCGGTGCAGGCCAGCAGGGCCGTGGAGGCGATCCAGACGCCGGCTGCGCAGGTGAGCGCGGTCATCGCCGGGACGCGTTCGGCTGGATTCCGCTGGCGGCGGCGAGGAGGAGCCGTTCGTACATAACGCGGCTGGTGGTGCCGGCCCCGATGGGGATGGCGTTGCTGGTGGGATGGCCACGGCTGCCGCTGCCCCCGGTGACGATCAGGTTCAGGGTGGCGGCGATGCGGCGTAGGGGTTCGCGTGCCGGCTTCGGGTTGGCCGGGTGGTCGATCTCGAGGCCGGCGAGTCCACCGCTTCGCAGGGCGGTGATCTGGTGGGCGGTGAGCTGGAGACGGTGGCGGCGCCGGGGTCGTCCCAGGACTGGCACTCCGCCCGCGGCGCGGATCACCGCCAGGACCTGGTCTGCCCGCGGTTGGCGTTTCGGTTCGAAGTAACGGCCGCCGATACCGAGCCAGCCTGGGCTGTAGGCCTCCTGCAAGCTCGACACGAGCCCGGCCTCGAGCAGTGCGCGGGCGAGGTGCGGCCGGCCCGGTATCTGATGGGGTGCGAGCCGCGCCACCCGGTCCCAGGTGAGCGTCGGATGGTCGGCAGCCAGGTAGGACACCATCCGCCGCGCCCGTTCCTCCCGGTACTGACGGGCCTGGGCGAGCAGGTCGAGCAGCGGCCGGTCCTCCACATTGATCAGGTAGCCGCGGAGGTCGATGGTGCGTTCCTGGCCGGCGACCACCACGGCGCAGGGCACCGTGACCGCAGGGATCAGGGTCAGGTCTGCCGGGAGTGCCCGGCGGGCCCCTTGCACACCGTCGACGGTGAGCCGGTCGGCGAGCGCGACCACGGTCGCGCCGGCCCGCGCGGCCCGTCCCATCAGCGCCTCTGGCCACGCGCCGCGCCCTGACAGCGACGACTCGACATGCAGATCAATCATCGGCGGTCACCGCCGTGCCGAGGATCGGCATCGTCCCATGGCCGGCCCGGACGATCTGGTGGTAGGCGTCGGTGCTGGTCGTTTCCGCGCCGAGCGCGGGGCCGCCGTCGCCGTGATGGCCACTGCCTCCGGTGATGATCAGGCCGAGGTGGTGGGCGATCCCGCGAAGTTCCTGGCGATCGTCCGGGCGATGGGTGGGGTGGTCGACCTCGAGGCCGGCCAGACCGTCGGCGTGCAGACCTTTGAGGTCGTCGGCGGTGAGATTCAGCCGGCCGGGCCAGCGGGCATACGCGAGCACAGGCACCCCGCCCGCCCCGCGGATCGCGTGCAGGGTCTGGCGGGCGGAGGGGAGCCGTCGGCGCCGTGGCGCGTACTGGCCACCCAGCCATGCGGAGCTGAGTGCCTCCGCGAGAGTGCCCGCCAGTCCTGCGGTGACCAGCGCTCCGGCGACGTCAGCGATGCTGGGGCGGCGATGCCCGGCCTGGGTCGCCACGTCCTCCCAGGTCAGCGCATGCCCCCCGTTTTGTAGATCACGCAGGACTTTGCGGACCTGGCGTTCCTGCTCGTCATGGTTGTCGCCCAGGATGCCCAGCAAGATCCGGTCGCGCGGGTTACACAGATAGGCCAACAGCGACAGTGGGACCCGCTGCACGCCCAGGTCCACCGCGCAGGACACCTCCACCCCCGGCAACAGCGTCAGACCCAGGGGCAGCGCGGCTTCTGCCTCCGCGACCCCGTCGACCGTGTTGTGATCGGTTATGGCGATCACGTGTAGGCCCGCTGCCGCCGCTTGGGCGGCCAGGTCGCCGGGAAGTGCGCTGCCGATCGACCGGCACGAATGCACATGAAGATCAATACCGGTGTTCGTGGTCATGGTTTGCGTGCCACGGCGCCGTAGACACTCACCTCGGCGTCGGTCCTCGACAGGGCGGGGGCGTCCGAGGCATCGGGGGTGTCGGGTCGCCAGCGGTGCACCGTGGTCACGCCGGGGTCGATCAGGTGCAGTCCGGTGAAGAACCGGGCGACCTCGTCGTGGGAACGTGCCACCGTGGGAATGCCCCGCTCCCGGTACAGCGTGGCGACCTGGTCGGCGGCTGGGCTGTGGTCCGCGGTGAGGTGGCTGAGCATGAGCGCGCTGCCGGCGGGCAGCTCGTCCATCAGATGCGCCACGATGGTGTACGGGTCGTCCACGTCAGTCAAAAAGTGCAGGATCGCGATGAGGGACAGCGCGACGGGCTGGCGTAGGTCGAGGGTGTCGCGGACCTCGTCGGAGACCAGGACCGACAGCGGGTGCCGCAGGTCCGCGTCGAGATAGGCGGTACGACCCGCCGGTGTGCTGGTCAGCAGCGCACGGGCATGGACCAGGACCAGCGGATCATTATCGGCATAGACGACACGGGCCTCAGGCGCGACGGCCTGCACGACCTCGTGCAGGTTCGGCGAGGTCGGCAGCCCGGTACCGACGTCGAGGAACTGCCGGATTCCCACCTCGGCCGCGAGGAAACGGGCCGCGCGGACCATGAAAGCCCGATTCTCCCGGGCCATCACCGGCACACTCGGCGCCGCGTCCAGGACCTTCTCGGCGGCCTCACGATCCGCGGGATAATGGTCTTTTCCGCCCAGAAAGTAGTCATACATGCGGGCAGCGTGCGGCTGCCTGATGTTCAGTTCTCGGACCGACTCGCTCATAATCCCTTCACCACGTCGACGTCAGAGCCGTGGCCTGTCCCCGGCCACACCACCACCGGGGACAGGCCACGCTGCCGGGAAGAAACGATCAGAACATCACCCGCGCGGGATCCACTCACGCTCGGTCCGGCCGCCACGCGCCTCGACGCCCCGCTCGTCCTCGCCGCCGTCCGGGTCGTCCTCGCCGGCCGGGGCCAGCTCCCCCCTGCTCCCCGCCAGAAGGGACTCGCCGCCTTCCTGCTCCGGCGGATCACCGTTCGGGTCGACGATCTCGCCGTCGCCGCCGTGCAGGGTGAACGCGGGGGCGACGGCCGCCGCGATCGCCGGCGCCAGCAGCTCCAACTCCCGCCGCGTGTCCTCCGCATACAGGCTGACCAGCTGGTTCCAGCGGTCCTCGCCCAGCGCCATCCGCACGAGCTCGAGGTACGTCGGGACGCGGCCCTCCTCCTGGAAGAACAGCGCGGCCCGCGTCTTCAGATGCGCGGCAGTCTCCGACGGGGCCGGGGACGGCTGGGCCGTCGGGCGCACCTGGTGTCCCGCGAGCGCGAACTGGAGCCGGCCCCGGCGCAGCTTCCTGCGGTAGTCGGCCTGAAGGTCCAGCAACGCACGAAGATCGTCCAGTTCCAGGTGGAGTTCCCGGTGATAGAACAACACCCGGTCAGCGATGGACTCCGGCGCCAGACTGTGCAACTCCAGATCCACCAGCCCCGCCCGGTAAGGAGCTGCTTCGAAAAACGGTGGCATACGAAACTCCGATCAGTAGACGTAGGGAAATGGGCGCGCGCACTGCGACATTCCCGTCGCGACGGGAATGCGATCGCAGTGACGAATGTCGACGTGCGCCGCAGAGAGGGGTGCACGTGAAAGGCCACACAGCACTGGCCGGTTAAGGCGCCCCGTCCGCGCAGGCCACAGGAGCGCAGTCAGTTTCGGCGGCCGGCGCGATTCCTGCCGTCGCAGTCAGCTGCGGATATGGCCGGGGTGAGCCTCGGCAGACACGGCCATATTGACCGCGCATGACGCCTCCGGGTGGGGGCCTATGCCAGTCGTCGAGCCCGCGTAGACGGTCGATAACTCGTTGCAGGACGGTGGGGTCGGTCTCGAAGGTAGGAGGGATCGCCGGGGATGGGGCCGGTCCGGTCACCGGCACCCGTGTCGGCAGAGGGGCGGCGCTGGCGGTGCACATGATCGGCCGCGTCGCGGCCGGAAGCTGTGCCCAGGTCACCTTCCCGCCGGTCAGGGGCAGGTACCAGGCCCATCGCAGACACACCGCGTCTACGAGTATCAGCCCGCGACCACCTTCCTGGTCCTGGGCCGGCGTGCTCAGAATCGGCAGAGCGGTGCTGGCATCCCACACTTCCACTGTCAGAACCGCGTCACAGACGGTTAGACGCAGTCCCACGACGTCATCCGGCCGGCTGGCCTTCACCGCGTTCGATGTCAGTTCGCAGGCCACGAGTTCCCCGAGTTCGACAGCGTCCGACCCGACAGCCCATCCCGTCAACGTGCGGATGGTCGTAGCACGCGCCTGCGGAACGGCGTTAACGGCCGCCGGGAAATGCGCCACGGCCCCCCGGAACACCGGCGACGCGTCGCCAGTCACGCTGACCCCCGGGGAGCACCCAGAACATGCGTACAGGCCTCGATCGCCGAGTGACCGAGACCTTCATGCGTGGGAGTACTGTCCCAGCCGGCAGTTCGAGCCGACAGCCCAGGCTGGGGCGGGTCCATCTGTGAGCGGCGTCGACATCGGGCAGCGGTCCGGGCGGTCGTCCGTCCGCAGCCCACGCCACGAACTGGCTCGTCCATGGCCCCTCTCCCTTCAGCTTGCGACGAAAGGCCCTCAGCGCGCCGCCGCCGCGTGCGCAGCACGGTGTCTCGGGCGGCAGGGCGCAGAGGTCGTCGCGGCACGTCGCGCCACGATGACAACCAGCGGTGAACGCGAATTACCTGCCACGTGTCGTGGCCGGACAACGACTGTCGGCGTGCTGGTTGTCACGCAGAAGTCAAACATCCCGAGGCCTCGGGATGCAAGACTCACCTTGAATCGACGATATGTTGATGTTGTTGCAAAATACGCGAGCGGAGTCTTTCATTTTGGGTGAAGGACTACTCTCAAACCGAAGGAGGGACGAGCGATGCCACCAGGCGCTACCACGGGCTCGACGGTGCCGCGCCGTCAGCTCGGCAGGTACCTACGTGATCTTCGGAACCAGGGCAGGCTGACCGTGCGGGCGGCCGCGGGGCGCTTGGAGTGGTCCGAAGCCAAGATCTGGCGGATCGAGTCGGGGCTGACCTCACTCCGAAGCTTCGACGTCGAGGTCATGTGCCGGATCTACGGCGCGCCCACCGGCCTCACCGAGGCTCTGATGGGACTCGCGAAGGAGACGAAGGCGCGTGGCTGGTGGCACAGCTACGGCGACGTCATCCCGGGATGGCTCGATCTGTACATCGGACTCGAAGAGGCAGCGTCTCGTCTCTGGTGCTACCAGTCCGAGCTTGTTCCCGGACTCTTGCAGACGGAGGAGTACGCACGGACTCTCATTCGAGCAGATGACCCCGACGTCGACGATGAAGAGATAGACCGGCGAGTTCACGTGCGCATGGCCAGACAGTCGCTGCTGACGCGAGCGACCGATCCTCCGTCGCTCAGCGTGGTTCTCAACGAGTCGATCCTGCATCGCTCCGTGGGCGGTCCGGAAGTGCTGGCAAAGCAACTGGAACGAATCGCGGACGTCAACAAGCTGCCGAACATCACGATCAAGGTGATGCCGTTCAGCGCAGGGCTGCACGCGGGCGTCACGTCGGGGCCGTTCGTCGTTCTTCGGTTTCCCGAGATCGGAACCGGACGCGCGGGGGAACCGCCAACGGTTTACGTGGAAGGACTCACCGGAGCGCTGTATCTGGAGAAAGACCACGAGGTGACGCAGTACGAAGATTCGTTCAGCGCGATGTGGGAATTGGCAGCAGAGAAGGACGAGAGCACGAAAATGCTCATTGACCGGGCGGGGAGCCTGAAGCCATGAACACGTACGATCTTTCCGGCGCGAAATGGCGCAAAAGCAGCTACAGCAATGCTAAGGGTGAGTGTGTCGAAGTCGCTTTTCTTGATGACGATGCTGTCGCTGTACGGGACAGCAAAGATAGCAGGGGCGGGCCGGCCCTAATTTTTACCAAGGCCGAATGGTCAGCCTTCCTGCGTGGCGCGGCAGACGGAGAGTTCACTGCCTGAAACTGCAGCTTCCTGCTCCGCGGCGCACCGGATACGTAACCGCCGCTAGCCCCTGTCGCCCGTCCGCTTGACGCTCGGTAGAACGCGACCGGGCGGGCAAAAGAATTCGATCGAATCTACGAGAAAGATAGGGATCTCGCCTCGTCGAACGGCCGCCTGAAACTGGATCTTAGATCCGGGTTCCACAATGATGTCTTGGAACGTGTCGAGTGGTTGCTAGACGTCCACCTTGACCGCGCCACGGCAGTTCGGAAGCAGCGCTCAATCAGCCTTACCGGCGCGGCGATAAAGGAACCTGGGCCCGTGTTGAAGTTTGATCCCCGGAGAAGATGACCGGACAGGGATGGAACGGAACAGGGTCCTCGTCAATTCTTCGGGGCGTGGCTCGGCCAGAATGGAGGTAAAGCGTCTCTTGGGACGATCCCGCCCAGGATCTAGTGTAGAGAGCCGACGAAACGGATTTCGTCGCGGATCATCCGGTCAAGACCGGTGGCATTCTCGGCACCGATCCCGCGCTTTCTGAGGAGTGGGGGGCAACGCTGCGATCGTCGCTCACCGCGCTTTCCGAGCATTCGACCACCCGAGTCGCTACTCCTCACGGGGATGCCGGGACGGCCCTGGTGGAGATCTTCTCGTCGTCGGATGATCCGTTCCTGCGTCACGGGGACGTGGTGACCGAGTGCCTGTTGGCGGCGGCGGTGCGCGCGGACATCGTGGTGATCGAGCCGGTCCTCAATCACCACGATGTGGTGATTGAGGACCGTGGTGTGCACATCATGTTCTCGTACGGGTTGGAGTCCCTGATCCGGCGGCATGCGGTGGAGGTGGACGAGGCTGTGTCCTGGCTCGATGGGTCCGGCAGCGCGTACAGCGCATTCTCACCGAACCGAATCAGCGTCAGGCCAGCCAGATCAACGCCCAGCCGGGCAGCGACGTGCCACGCTGCGACGCGCGTCAGCAGCCGATCGGAGCGATCACGATGCGTAGCCATGGGGGATGGCGGGCGGTAGTACTCTGGGGACGTTGCGGATCAGCGGTTGGAACCCACCACAGCATGTGGCGCCGCAACCGTGCCATTCACTGGACCTGGCTGTTGGGCTGGGCGGTCCGCGAGGGGAGAGCCGGTGCGTCCCACCAGTGTTGTGAGGCGACCGCTCTAGCCGGGCCAACGTTTCCCTGGGGGCTCGGCGTCTCTCGCGAGCGGCAGCGTGCCGCCGTCTGTCAACTACGGTTCAGCATGGAAGGCTTTGATCGTGGATCACTTGTCGCACGTCTTCGCTCGGACGCTGCGTGATGACCCCGCCGAGGCGGAGACGGTCAATCACAAGCTCCTGGTTCGAGGAGGCTACGCCCGGAAGGTGGCCTCGGGCGTCTACACATATCTGCCGTTGGGCCTGCGGGTGCTCCGCAAGGTCGAGGCGATCGTGCGGGAGGAGATGGCACGGGCCGGCAGCCAGGAACTGCTGATGCCCACGCTGATGCCCCGCGAGCTGTGGGAACGGACCGGCCGTTGGACCCAGTATGGCGAGTTGATGTTCCGGGTGACCGACCGCAAGGGCGCAGAGTTCTGCCTCGGCCCGACGCACGAGGAACTCGTCACGACGCTGGTCGCGAACGAGGTCCGCAGCTACCGGGACCTGCCGTTGAGCGTGTACCAGATTCAGACGAAGTACCGGGATGAGCTGCGGCCCCGCTCCGGGCTGATCCGTGCCCGGGACTTCGTGATGAAGGACGCCTACAGCTTCCACCCCGACCGGGACTCACTGCGGGAGACCTACACGGTCATGTACGCGGCGTACGAACGGGTGTTCACCAGGTGCGGTCTGCGGTTTCGGGCTGTGGAGGCACAGGCCGGGGAGATCGGCGGCGACGTCAACCACGAGTTCATGGCCCCGACCGAGGTCGGGGAGGACCTGTTCGTCTACGCACCCGACGGCACGTACGCGGCGAACCTGGAGGCGGCGGTCTCCCAGCGTCCCGAGCCGGTCGAGCCCGGCTCGCAACCGTGGGCTCGGGTGCACACTCCCGGGGTTCCCGGGGTCGACGACCTGTCCGCCCACCTGGGCGTTCCGGCGTCGCAGATTTTGAAATGCGTCCTCTACAAGCTGCCCGCGGTCGAGGGCGAGGACGCCGTTCGGGTGGTTGCCGTCCTGGTGCCGGGCGACCGCGAGGTCAACGAGATCAAGCTCGCGAAGGTCGTGGGGGCCGCACCGTCGCTTCTCGACGCCACCGACTTCGCCGCGCAGCCGGCGCTGGTCCGCGGCTATGTCGGCCCGGTCGGGCTCGGAACCCACGTCCATCGGATCATCGCGGACCATCACGTCGCCGCGGGCCGTGACTGGGTCACCGGCGCGAACGAGGTCGACTATCACGCGACCGGTTGCAACCTCGGCCGGGACTTCACGGCCGACGAGTTCGCCGATGTCACCAACGTGCGGGCGGGAGATCCCTCTCCCGACGGCAGCGGGCCGCTGGCGATCGACCGTTCGGTCGAGGTCGGGCACATCTTCCAGCTCGGCACCAAGTACTCCCAGCCGCTGGAAGCCCGCTACCTGGACAGCAACGGCAAGGACGTGGCGATGGTGATGGGCTGCTACGGCATCGGAATCAGCCGCATCCTGTCCGTCGTCATCGAACAGCACCATGACGACAACGGCATCCTCTGGCCGGCGGAGCTCGCGCCCTACGACGTCGAGGTCATCCCGCTCGGCAAGAACGTGGACCCTGAGGCGGTCACCGGCGTGGCTGCGACCTTGGAGGCCGAGGGCCTGGATGTTCTTGTCGACGACCGGCCGGGGTCGGCCGGTGTCAAGTTCGCCGATGCCGACCTGATCGGTTGCCCTGTCCAGGTCATCGCGGGGCGCCGTCTCAGCGAGGGAGTGGTCGAGGTGCGGACCCGGGACCGGTCGACCACGCTCGACGTCGACATCGCGGACCTCCCGAAAACGGTCCAGCGGCTTCTGCACCCGTCGGCCTGACAGCCGGCCGCTCAGGTTCCCGGGGGCCAGGCCGACGCGTGGAAGGTCTCGGTCTGGAGGCTCTGCGGGTGTAGGCGAAGGAATTTCAGGACGCTCCGCGCCTGGGTGTCGTAGCACCCCAGCGCGCGGAGCTTGTCCTCGGCAACATCGGCCACGCCGTGCGTGCGGTTCGGGGGTACCCGCAGGCGGTTCACCTCCTGCGGAACCAGGTAGCCGGGCCGGGGACCGTCCCGAAAGGCGTGGGGATCGGCGAACGTGAGCACGGTACGCGGCGCCCACCCGCTCAGCCTCAGCGCCGCTCGGGTGATGTGGTGGGATGCCACGTGGTCGGGATGCCCGTTCATCCCGTTGGCGGGGAACGTCGCCACCACCGCCGGCCGTGTTCGCTCGACCAGAACCCGAAGATCCTCCGCGGCTTCGTCCGAACGGGACGCGAGCCCGCCGTCCGGATACGGAAAAAGCAATGCATCCGCAACGCCGAGCAGGGACATTGCGGCGGTGAACTCCTGGCTGCGCATCTCCGCGAGCTGCTCCTGCGGGCAAATCCCCAGCGTGCGACCCTCCTCGCCGCGTGTCAGGGTAACGACGGTGACCGAGTCCCCTCGCCTGGTGGCCTGCCGGATGGTGCCCCCAGCGGACAACGTTTCATCATCGGGGTGCGGTACGACAACGAGCATGTCGGTCATGGCGCTATATTTTCGCACGTGAGTTCGAGACCGGCTGGACGTTCTCAGCTTCTGGACACGAGGATGCGGGGTCTGCGATGGCGCACATGAGATCCCTTGACTTCCTGGACGGCCGTCGGCGCATCGTCCGGTCGGACACCTGCCGCGGCTGTTACATGAACGAACACGAAGCGGACCTTCCCTCGGCGATTCGACCCGTCTACGACGATGGCGAACTGACGGTGCGACAGGACGCGGAATGGGCCGTTCCCGGTTTCATGATTCTGGGAGCCCGCGCGCATCTGGCCACCGTGGCCGACCTGCCCTTGCCGCTGGCTCTGCGGGCGATCACGATCGTGCGGGCTGTGCGGGCGGTGATGCGGGACGAACTCGGGCTCGCCGCGGTTCAGATGTATCAGGAGGACAAGCACGTCCAGCCCCATTTTCACATCTGGATGCTTCCGCTCTGGCCCGACGTGATGCGCGAGCACGGCATAAATCCGCGCATCTACGAATCCAGCATCCCCAGCTATTTGAAGCTCTTTCGGTTCGAGGACGTGGAGCCGGAGATCGTTCGCTGTGCAGACGTCATCCGTACGGCGCTTCCCCGACGGCTCCAAGAAGATCAATGAAGTCACCTGCGCGAAGCCCTGACCCCCTCGCGTCCCAGGAGCACAAGGTTGCGTATAGCTCAGATCGCACCGCTATGGGAGTCGGTACCGCCCGCGAAATACGGCGCCGTCGAAGCTCTCGTTGCGGACCTGTCACGGTGTCTTGTCGCTGCCGGCCATGAGGTCACCGTCTTCGCTTCCGGAGACTCCCTGGCGAGCGGTCGCCTCGTGGCAGGCCACCCCAGATCGCTGAACGCGGACGACTCCGTCATCGAACCGGAGGCCATTCGCCTTCGTCAGCTTGCCGACGTCCTGGCGCAGGCCGCCGAGTTCGACGTCATACACTCTCACCTGCATTCGAATTCCGGCCTCGCTGCCGCCCTGGTGCTTCATCCTCTCCGGAAGCGAACTGTTCACACACTGCACTGCTATGCCAACGCCGACAACACGCAGCTTCTTAACGGGTTAGCCGACAACGCCTACATTGCGATAAGTGATCACCAGCGGGCGAGTCTTCCTCGTTTGAACTGGCGAGCTCGGATCTACCATGGCCTGGATGTCGGCTCCTTCCCGTTCCGGGCCGAGCCGGACGAGCCTCCTCATGTGGCCTTCTTGGGTCGCCTCCGACCCGACAAGAGACCTGACCTCGCGATAGCTGCGGCACGGGACGCGGGCATCCCGATCAGGATCGCCGGCCGCGTGAAGCCCGCCGACCGATCCTACTTCGAGAGCGAGATCGCGCCGCATGTCGATGGCGAGGCGGTCAGGTACCTCGGGGAGCTGGCCTTCGCGGATAAGGTCAGCCTCCTGGGGAGCGCGTGCGCGACACTCGTCACCAGCGGCCTACCCGAGCCCTTCGGGCTGGTAACCGCCGAGTCACAGCTTTGTGGCACCCCTGTCGTCGCCACCCGGGCTGGAGCAATCGATGAACTCGTCGAACAGCGAGAAACCGGCTTCATCGCCAACGACGACACCGAACTTCCCGACCACATACATGCCGCGATGAAACTGGATCGAACTGCCTGCCGAAATTATTCGGCTCAACGATTTGCCCTACCCCGTATGGCCGCCGAGTACCTTGCGGTCTACGAGGAGATCGCCAGCGGAGGTTAAGGCCCGCCCGCCGCCGCATCCAACCGGCTTTCCGTGGAGTATCGAGGAGATTGCCCATGCGACGAAGCATCATCCTCACCGCTGGCAACAGCTGCTTCGTTGCCTGCCCTGGATGCTATAACAACTTCGCGCGGACCCTGCTTGCCACCCCAGTAGTGCACCGCTTCGCAGAACTACTACATCGGGAACTCGGAGTCACAAAGATCACTGTTGGCGGTGGAGACCCACTCACCAGACCAGACATCGAGGACCTTGTCTCTGGCCTCCGCGAGATCGGCCTGACCATCCATCTGGACACGGTCGGCACTGCTTTTCTTCGGGACGCGGAAATCCGCTTTATGGGCCAGGGGACAGTCCGCCGGGTGGACATCGAATCTCTCATACGCTCCGTCGATCAGATCGGAATTCCACTCGACGGATCAACGGACGATGTCGCCAGGAGGTTCAGAAGGTTCGGATCTGTTGCCGACCAGCTCGCGATTCTCGACCTCATGGACAGCGTCGACGCGACGGTATGCGTCAACACAGTCGTCCATCAAGGGAATATCGACGACCTCGAATCGATCGCCGAGCAGGTCGAATGTCATCCGGCTGTTCGCCGGTGGCAGTTGTTTCAATTTATGCCGAGTGGGCCACTGGGGAGTCGCCAAGCTGCCAGCCTCAGCGTAAGCCCCGCAGATTTCGAACGCGCCGTGTCGACGCTCGACGCAGCCCTACCTGAGATCACCGTCTCGGTAAAATCGAACAGCGACCGCAAGAACTCCTATCTTCTCATAGACGGCGCAGGCACACTCTGGAGTCCCCGCCAGCAATCCACGCCACACTGGAGTAGCGACGACGAAAGCCCCGACCGTGAAGTGCACGGGTGGATCGGCGACATTGAGGTCATCGAGGTCCTACGCGGTCTCCTGTGACAGAAACATTCGGAGTGTCCAGGTACCCGCGCCGGGCGGTTGTCAGCGTGGGCATCGACTGGGGCACGTGCGTCGCCCGCGATCGTGGCAGTTCGGCACATCTGCGTGTCGGAATGTCACGATCCGATATCCGTGGACGCGGTCTGGTTCCTGCTGCCGCGTCACACTACTCGATCAAATGATTTTTTGAATCAACTGCGAAATTACATCTGATGGTTTAGCCAAATTCCCCGTCGCGAGCGCCGGCGAGGAAAGCAACCCACTCGGGTCCAGTGAACAGCAGGACGTCCCCATCAGGGTGCTTGGAGTGCCGGACGGCGCGACCGCCGTCCGGCAGATCCGCCACTTCGACGCAGTTCCCGCCGTTGCCACTGCTGTAGCTGCTCTTGCGCCAGGCCAAGCCCGCAACCGGGGTGGCCGGGCCGGATGGGGTGCTGTTCATCCGAGGTCCTCCACGGCCTTGACGATGAGGTTGCGGGACTGCTCGGGATCGAGCGCCGCCGCCCGCAGACGGTTCATCGCCAGCTTATACCTGCGCAGGTCGGACTCCCGTTCCAAGTACAGGCCGCTGTGGAGCTGGTCCATGTGGACGACTTCGCCGCCTGGCGGCGCGGGAAACGTCATGATTGTGAACGGGTGTCCGAACGCCGCGTACGCGCCGAGAGCGTAGGGCAGTACCTGCACCGTGACGTTCGGCTGCGCGGCACGTTGTGTCAGATGGTGGAGTTGGGCACGCGTCACCTCGGCGCCTCCGACGTGACGGTATAGCACGGATTCGTCGAGCACGACCCACAGCGCCAGCGGCTCGTCGCCGGCCAGCCGGGCCTGGCGCTCCATCCGGACGGCAACGCGACGGTCGATCTCGTCGTCGTCCAGGCTGGTGTTCGCCGCCCGGAGCACCGCGCGGGCGTACTCCGGAGTCTGCAGTAGCCCTGGGACGAGTTGGGCTTCGAACTCCTCTACGCTGACCGCGCTGCTCTCGGCTGCCATGAACCGCTCGAACCAGCGCGGCATCTGCGCGAGGGTCTGGCCGGTGCCGGTGGGGACGAAGATGCTGTCGTCGCCGATGCCGTTGTCGCCGCGTACCTGCGTGGCCAGCGTTCCGTGGAGTGTGCCGGTGACGACGCGGACGCCGTCGGCGTCGGCGTAGCCGAGGGCGGTCGTGGCGATCGCGCGGCGGTCGGTCAGGATCGTGGCCATGTCGAGCAGGCCCTGCGGGCCGACCGTGCTCAGGAACCAGGAGACCAGCGCTCCGGGTAGGCCGTGCCAGGCGGGCAGGGCCAGCCCGGTGTCATCGACGATCACCGGGCGTCCCAGCTTCGCGTACGCATCCTCAGCCTTGCCCGCGGCCACGGCCGCGACGTCCAGGGACTGGACCTCGAGGAGATCCACCGTGGCTGTGGCCACCGGGATACCCAGGAGGGTTGCGTACTCGCGGGCTTTGCCGTCGTTACCGGTGACGATCGTGACACCGTCGATCATGGGTGCTCCCTGGCCTGGCTCGCACGCTCTGAACTCTCTGGAGAGAGGGCGGCGCTGGCCGCGCGTCTGCCTCGGTGAGGTTAGCAACCAGCACCGTTCGTGATCGTGCCCGGCGTGGCCGGCCCTGGTTGACGGGCATGCTGGTCGCGATGGACTTGTTCGACATCGTTCACCGAGGTTCGACGACCACCGGCGAGCGGACGCCCGCCTGCGGTCGCGCCATCAGGGTGATCCTCTGGGTGCGGGATGTGGTCCTGCCTGATCCGGCTGTTCACGGGTGGTCGGCCTGTGTTTTCTGGTACACCGGCGATACGGGCGGTGAGGGGGATCTAGTGGAGGAGTCGATCGCCACACGGCTTGGCCGGGCGGCGTCGCAGGGTCCGCGGGCGATGGACCGTGTGTGCGAACAGGTCGCCGGGGAGTTCCTCGAGGCGAACATCGAGCCGCGGCTTCGGATCCCGTCGGCGGATTTCGCCGCCGATCCGTGGCTGGTCTGCGCGGACCGGTACTGGCGGCGCCGGCTGCTGGCCGAGCCCACCGTCGAGGTCGCGGCCCGCTGCGCCCACTGGCTGTCCGAGCATTGCCAGGAGAACATCCGCCCACAGATCTTTACTACATGGGCGTTGGGATATGCGTTTATCACCCGGGACAGCGTCGATCCACGGGCGGACCTGAGCCGTTTCGACGGCCGGATCATCGAGCAGTACAAGGGCGCACCCGACATCTGCTTCTTCGCCGCGCTCTATCATGCGGGGAAGTTGCGGGCGAACTTCTGGTTCGAGGAACTTCACCAGTTCCTCGACGCATCACTTCTGATGCTGGCTGCCGGCGACCATCGCGATGATCCGCTGGTCACGGCGCTGCGGGCGTTCGCCGAGTTCGGCCGAGGCAACACCGACCAGGGCCATGACCTACTGCGCACAGCCTGGGACACGCCCGACCGTTCCCGCGCTGTCGTCGACGTCTGCCTGCACGCCCTGGACGTGGCCGCGCCTTTTCCGGCCCAAGGCGAGGAGCTACGGACGTATGCCACCGAAGCCGCCCGCACATTTCCTGATCATGGAGTGTTCTACCGGTTGGCGCGCGGGCAGCGACGGTGCGGCCAGTACACCGAGGCGGAGACCAGCATCAGGAAGGCATTGGCACTGCTGCCCGCGATCGGTAGCCGTATCAGCCACGAGCATCTGCAGGAGCGCTACATCCGCGAATGGGACAACATCCGCAGCGCCGAGCAGGACCACCTCGCCGTCCCAGAGCAGCCCGACGGGCTGGTCGCCACCGAGACCGGCAGCCGCCGGCTTCCTCATACGATGATCGCCGCCGTAGTGGCAACGGTCGTGCTGATGGTAGGTGTGGTCGCGGCGGCGACGGTGACCGTGCACGACGACTGGTCCTTGGCCGACCGACTCTGGGCCGAGGCCGCACTGTTCACCAGCCTGCTACTCCTTGCCGTCGGCGTCCTCGCCGGGCTGCGATGGTGGACCACGACCAGCACCAACACGGGGCGGGAGACGTCAGCACGAACTCCTCGGGAGTAGACGTTCACCCGCAAGGTTCCTGGGGGCAGAAAGATTGTTCGCTGGCGCAGGCTGGATTATCCCCACGGGTACGGGGAGGACGACGGGCAGCACGATCATCGCAAGAATGACTATTTCCGACATCATGCACCGTCGGCACGGGTCATCACGGCCCCGCCCAGGGTGTTGCGATCCTCGCCAGGAGCTTGCTCCCGGCTCTGCCTGAACATGATCGTCGTGGTGCCGATGGCAGTGTCCTCGTTGCGATCCTTGCCGGGAGCTTGCCCCCGGCGCCGCCCCAAGGGTCGTCCCACTCGGACCCGGTGTTCTGCGCGTTGCGATCCTCGCCGGGAGCTTGCCCCCGGCGCTGCCGGGGCCTATCAGGGCTGCGTCGTCGCTGGTGAGGGTGTTGCGATCCTCGCCGGGAGCTTGCCTGATCGAGCGAAGTTGCGACTCGGTCGCTGCAGACGGTGGGCTCATTGTGGGTGCAGATGTCCCGGCACGATGCGGCACCCGCGGGCACGCTAGGGCACGGAAAACGCCGTGACCTGGGAGAACGGGGCACCGTCCGGCACGTTACGGCATGGCACGGCACGTCCCCACGCGACTTGTAATCGAGCGGCTAGGGGTTCGAGTCCCCTCACCGGCTCCCATTAATATACAGGGACCGCTACCTCGGACACCGCCCTACGTCGGTGAGGAGCTCGCCGCGTCGTAGTCCGCAGGATCCTTTCAGTCACGCTGGTGAGGCCCGGACCACGATCGTGACGTTCTTGGCCCGCCCTCGGACGATGGTGCGGTGGAGGCCGGCTTCGGTCGCGGTCGCACGAGGCCTGTATATTCGGCAGCCAGCACCCACCCAGGGGCCAACCGTGAGACGACGAGGCTCGGCGGCAGCCTAGAGCGTCACTAGGCCAAGTGGCGCTCGGACCTGAGAAATTGCGGGCGCTGGTCGCGTCAGCGTCCGCGTTTCTCAACAAAACAAAAATTCGCGTCACCGACGCCGTTGACGCGGCCCTCAAGGAGGTTGGTCATCTCCGCGTTTGAAGAGCTGCACCGTCTTGGGCATCTCGGTCGGGATTGCCTCCACCTGGTCACCAGGTTGGTCGAGGAGGAAGCCCGACGTGTCCCGGAAATTCGACGTGACAGCGCCCGAGATCTGGACGATCTCGTCCAAGAATTTCTGGTGGACCGGATCCGGCCCGTGACCGCGAGCCTCCTTGCGCAGGCGACCGATGACGCGTCCGTCGGACGTCTCCTCCGCAGATCCGTCCGCAACTGGATGATCGACAGCGTGCGCAAGACATCACGGGGGGCGTTGCGGCGCCGGCTCGTGGAGGTCCTGTCGGGAGATCACGCCTTCGAAAAGGTGCCTGCTAGCGAGCCGGGCGCCGGCCGTTGGAGGCTCACAGGCGCACCGCTTCCGCCGTGGACCGGCCCCATCGATGACCTGGTGCGGGCGGCTCGTGAAGTCCCGAACGTGAGGATTCCGAAGTGGTCGAGCACGACCCGCCGGCCACCGATCGCGGACCGGCCTTCGATCATCGCCGTAGCAGAGGCGGCTTTCACGGCGGCGAGCGGGTCGCTTGAGGAAGTCCAGCTTGTCGACGTATTCGCGGCTCGGTTCCCGGTGGTGCTGGACCCGGACATCGTCTACCTGCCCGAGGGCGCCGAGAACCGTGCCGACGCGGATGAACCGACTCCCGAGGATCTCGTCGTTGCCGCAGACGAAGAACTGAGTGCCGCGGCCGCGGCTGCGGGCATCGTGGGGATGTTGTCGCCGGTGGAGCGCCGGATCGTCCCGTACCTGGCATCCTCGGCCGACATCCGGGTGCTCCTGGCGTGCGGCCCGGCGCAGGCGCGCCAGCATGCCGACAGGGTGGCTGCGAAGCTCAGGCAGCTTGTCGGCGAGGGTGAGGACCGAGAGGCAGTGGCCAAGGAAGTGATCCGGCTGTGCGGCACCACGACCGCACTGGGCTGACCGTGCGCCCGATGGAGCGCGGCGGGAGTTCTGACGTCAGATTTAGGTGCCGGCATACTCGGCCCAACCCACGCCGGAGGACACCGTGAGCGACCAGCGGACTGCCCAGCAGCTTCTCGATCTTGCCGCACAGGTACAAGACATGCACCAACTAACCCAGCCGGGGCTAGCGGAACGGTTCGGCGCCTCGACAGATGTCGAGGTCCGCGTCGGGCAAGTGTGGCGCGCCCGCTGGGACGAGACCGTCATGTTGCTGGTGGTACTGGCTGTACGAGACCGCGAGGTGCAAGGTGCGCCGGTGACCATCGACCCGTCCAG
This sequence comes from Frankia sp. AgPm24, assembly GCF_023243055.1. Taxonomy (NCBI): domain Bacteria; kingdom Bacillati; phylum Actinomycetota; class Actinomycetes; order Frankiales; family Frankiaceae; genus Frankia; species Frankia sp. AgPm24. The sequence goes on from NZ_JALKFW010000195.1 coordinate 24,106, forward strand.
GGAAGATGACCACGGCATCGTGGTCGGTGACACGACGACCGTGTTCGGCGTGGCCGTCACAGTATGGGCGGGGCTTACGGCGACGGTGCCGAACCGGGTCCTCGATCAACTGGTGGATGTCTGGAGCGACTCGCTGGTCCGATGCATCGCTGCCGCGAGCGTGCAGAAGCCAGCCCCGTTGCCAGCAGGCGTCAGACGGGGCCGCAAGATCACATCCCCTATGGACCCTTCGGCCATGCTCCGCGCAGAGCTCACCGACGACTTGGAGCTGTTGAGGCAGGCACCCGGGCTGCCGGTTGCCGTCCCGGGAATCGAGCCACGCACCCTTGCAGCGATCCTGGGATCGAGTCTTGATCTCGGCGCATTCTGCGCTTCGCTAAACGTGAGCCAAGCCGAGGCCATGCGCCTTCTCCGTGGCAAGGTCCCGATGACGATGGAGCAGATCGACCTCGTGGCGAAGGCGACTGGCATCGCCTCCGAGGAGATCGCGAGTTCGGTTCGCCCGCTCCCGGCCGGGCTTGTCATCCGGATGGAGCATCCACGGTGGAGATCAACGTGGACTCGACGTGCGCGCAGGTTGGGTATCGCTGAAGAACGAGCACGTCTGGACGGCAGCTATGGCGCCTTTAGCCTTGCCGCGCGAGAAACCGGCGGCGGCGAGCCTGACTGGGACTCGCGGCTTCGGCAATTCCTCAACAATAGCACCGCGGGTGAGGAGGATGCATAGTGCGGGCGAGACCGCTGTTCGCTGACGCTCCTCGTCAGGCCGAGGCGATCTTGCGCGTTGTCGAGGAACGTCATCCGGGATCGCTCGCGGCTCTCTGCGCCGACCCTTTGGCCACGATCTCGTCGTGGCCCGACGTCCAAGTGACCGTCGTACCCGAATCAGGTGATGGTGACGGATGCTCGGTATCTGGCAGCTACTTGGACCATACCCAGCCTCCGACCCTTCGCGTCGCCGCGTCGCGATCGCGCCGGCGCCGCGGGTTCACCGTGCTCCACGAATTGGGTCATCACCTCCAGCAGACGGATCCAGAGCTTGGACAGCGTGTCTTCACCCGCGTGGACTCCGAGAACTTCGAGGAGGCTGCGTGCGACGCCTTCGCCGCCCGGGTGCTCCTGCCGGATGGGTGGGTCCGCGATCGCGTCGACCTACGAGGGCCGACCGCCACAGAGATCGTCGACATGTTCCAGAACTCCCAGGCATCTCGCGAAGCGTGCTGCGTACGGGCCTCTGAACTGCTGAGCGGTGGAGGTATCGTTGTTCTCCTCGACGCAACAGGCCGGGTCGTGTTCGCGTCACCACGGGGGGTCGTCCCACCGGCGCGGGGCTCTGACCAATCCGACACCCCACTGATCCGGGCCGCGCTTCGTGGAGTTGCCACGGTCGAGCACGACGACACCTTCGTGACCTACCGCAACGGGGCCCGGAGCGACCCGCTGTACGGGCAGGCGGCCTGGTGCGACAAGCAGTACATGATTGCGGTACTCGCGCCGGACAACGTTGGGTGGCGCCGCTTCGCGCCGCCCCGGTCCGCCAGCGCGGCCTCTCCTGCGGAGCGAGGGTGGATCTGCGAGATCTGTCCGGATGCCGACCCGTTTGAGGTCTTCGGCCCGCCGTGCCAGCGCTGCGGGCAGCCGAAATGCGAGAACGGCCACTGCGGCTGCACCCCTGCGGGAGCCAGAGCGGAGCAGCGGTGTGATCGCTGCTTCCTCGTGCTGGCGGCTACGCAGTTCGATCCGGGCCGCTCGATCTGCCGCAGCTGCGCCGAATGAACAAGAGCTGGGGGTGTCGACCTCCTCAGGCGGGAGCCGCCTCACGGTCCGACGTCAGTAAGGGTGAGCGGCCATCAGGCAGCTCCGCCCAGGCCGGGCGCCCAGGTGCAACCGCACCCCTACCGAACGAAGCACTCGAATGGGACACACAAACGACATCCTCAACGACGTCCGCGGTCGGATCGACGCGCACGCCGAACCGCTCGCGGAGGCACGTGGCCGGCTGAGACTCAGCCGGGACGTCGCGATCGGTTTCCGGGGCGCGCTGCGCACGTACCCCAGCGGTTCGCTGGCGCAGCACACCTTCATTCACCCAGTGGCGGACGGGGACGGCGGTGTCGTCCTGGACCGCCGTGTCTACCCGGCGCTCGGTCCGGAAGGCGCTAACGAGTCTCCCGAAGAGACAATCGAGGCGCTGTGCTCCCTGCTCGGACCGAAGATCCGAAACGTCCACCCGAAGGCCCGTTGCTGTACGTCAAGGCGAGGACCGAAGATCTACTTCGGCCGTCCAGTGGACAGTCAGGACCCGACCATCGACCTCGTCATGGCGCTCACCCGCCGCGACGGCAACGGTCTTTGGATCCCCGACCTCAAGAAGAACAAATGGGAGGCCTCGGACCCCGAGCGGCACGCAACGCTTTTCACGTCTGGCGGCAAGTCGCACGCCCAGACCCGTCGCCGCACCATCCGCCTACTCAAGGCATGGAACCGGCAGTACACCACCGTCGGGTTCTCATCCCACAACTTGTCCGTCTGGGCATGGGAATTCATCACGGAAGGGATGGGGCTCCCGACAGCCCTCTTCTCCGTGCTGGACAAGGCCTCGACCCGACTGGAGGCCGGATACGCGACGAAGGACCCGGCAGGCGTGTCGCCCAATGTGAAGCCCCTGATCGACCGCTCGATCGCCGCCCGGCGACTGCGCACAGCGGCCGATGCCGTCAGCGAGGCCCTCCAGCACGACGACGACCGCGAGGCCGCACTCTCGGCGCTCTCTCGGGTCTACTGGAAGTATCTGGAAGACCCGACACCGTCCGGGCTGGCGGGCAAGGCAGCGATGTTGAGGCGACCAACCCCGGTCTCGACCGCCGCGTTGGGCCTCTCCGGTAGGCCGGCGCTCGTCCGGCCTACCCGCGCCTACGGTACCCGGTTCCGCAGCGCGTGACCCGCCGAGCACCATGGCGGGGGGGGGGGGGGGGGGGGCGGGCGGGGGCCCCCCCCCCGGGGGGGGGGGCCGCCGGCCCCGGGGGGG
>NZ_JALKFW010000195.1:27143-35843 GCF_023243055.1 Frankia sp. AgPm24
CCCGGCGCCTCGGGACCCGGGTCCCGCCGCGGGCGCCCCCCCGCCCCCCCGGGGGGGGGGGGGGGGGGCCCCCCCGGCCGACGCCCCGCATCCTGTTCCTGCGCCGACTCGCCGACTGTGGCGTTCAGATCCGGGAGGTGCGGGTTCCCTTCCGGCGATACAGAGGTGGCTTCGCCTTCGCGATCAGGCTCGACGTCGCGGACCTGCCTGTCCAGACAATCACGATCGTTTTCAGCCTGGCGTGTCCCGAGTCTCCGCACGTCTACACGGACGGACCATCCGACTCGCCACATCGCTATTCCGACGGTGCGCTATGCATGTGGTACCCCGCCGATCCTGTAGAACGGCGCTGGACCCGTTTCGACGGCCCACCCGCCCTTCTCGGCCACATCGTCGCCCACTTGCTTCGCGAAGAATGGTGGCGCCGTACAGGAGAATGGCCGGGGTGTGAGGTGATCCATGCCTGACATCGACGGCTGTCAATCTATCAACGATGAACAGAAGAGACTCTGATGCCCACAGCGACAACGTCTGGATCCACCCTGACACCAGCACCATTAATTCAGACCGCCGCCGGCGTGGCGCCTGCGAATACCACTACGGCGACATGCACTCCCACGCCTACCCCGGGCGCACAAGGAGCGACAACCGGCGGACCGAATCTACTAGCCACGGCAGTGCTCTCCGGTGCGTTTCTCGCCGGCATGGTCGCGGCGGCGATCAACATCTGGCTTGCCCATCGACGCAGCCAGGAAGAAGGGCGTAACCGCCTGCGTACAGCCTTCGCTGAAGCATTCGCGGCGTACGCGGCCTACAAGGAGTTCCCTTACGCCATCCGCCGCAGGCGGGCCGATGCGGCACCGGATGAGCGTGTTCGACTCTCCGAGGCGCTTCGGGAGATTCAGGCCAGGCTAGCCTATCATATTGCCTGGACGACGGCGGAGTCTGAAACCGTCGGAGCGGCATACGCCGACCTGGTTCAGCAGGCGCGGGAGATTGCGGGGACCGCGATGAAAGATGCATGGAGGGCGCCGGCCGCGACGTCCGACACCGACATGGTTATTCCGACAACGATAATCAACCTCAGATCTCTAACCTCGTTTGAAGAGTCGTTCATGAAAGCCGTTGGTGCCCATCTGGATGTGCGGACCCCTTGGCGGGCTGGCTAAGACGGAACCACCGGTCAGTGCATGTTACAGTCCAGAGTTCGACCGGCTGAACCTTGTTCGCCTACACTTGTAAACTGCTTGGTGCCCCTGGGAGCCTGCACGCCCACTCAGCAACCGGCCGGTGCCCGCCAGTGCAGAGATTTCCCGAGAAACGACAGCACCGCCGGCCGAACATTCCGTCAGTCAGTCTCCTGCGATGTGGCGGCCTCGTAGAAGGCGTCCGCGAGAGCAAGGATGACGCCGTTGATCCCAGGGCCGTCACTGAAGAAGTAGTCGGCCATGGTGTTGTGGGCCTCCTGGTTGTCGGCGACGGCCTCGGTGACGATGGCTTTGAAGTCGTCGGAGTCCATGAACTGCTTCTTCGAGTTGACCTGGGCCTGCCTGATGAGGTCGGGGTAGGCGAGGAGCTGCTGGACCAGGCTGTTGACGAACTCGCGGATCTGGGACTGGGTGAAGGACTCGGCACCGAAGAGGTCGTTCATCTTTTCGATCACGACCTGGAGTGCGACGTACTTGGGCTCCTTGCGGGTGCCGGTTCCGGCGGCGCTGATTCCCTTGAGCTCTCCGTCGCCAGTCAGCGAAATGTCGACGGCGGCCCGCTTCTCGTGCTTGACACCGACCAGGACGACATCGGAGAGGTCGACCTCCGCGGCCCAGGAGGAGTCGGCGATGACCTTCTCCAGGAGGCGTAGGAAGATGGAGAGCATCTCCATATGCGGGTCGCCGTAGTCGACGATCTGGCTCATGAAATCGTAGAGCCGGATATAGGCGGCGACGTCCTTGCGGAACAGATCGAGCGTGGTCAAGGTTACCTTGTCCTCAGCCTCGATCGCGGCGGCATAGCGGTGCGCGAACTCGTGCTTTGCCGGAGCGATCGCGGCCGACAGCGGATTGTTACCCCTCCGCTTCACCCACAACCCTGCGACGTTCCGCACCTGGTCGTCGGTGTAGATCCCGGCCTGGGCGAGCTTGGTGGCGAGGTGAGCGACGACGTACGGATCGGTCTCTTTTTCCAGGGTCGCACCGGTGAAGTACGGTTCGAACGCGGTCCGGATGTCCTCGGGCTTGTTCACGAAGTCGAGGACGAACGTCTTGCGCTTGATCTCCCCGCCCACAGTGCGGTGGGTGCGGTTGAGCCGGGAGAGCGTCTGCACGGCGGTGACCCCGGAGAGCTTCTTGTCGACGTACATCGCCGAGAGCAGCGGCTGATCGAAGCCGGTCTGGAACTTGTTCGCGACCAGCATGATCTTATAGGTGTCGCCCTTGAACGCCGCGGCCAGGTCCGCGCCGGCACCAGGGTTGAGATTGGTCTCGGTGAACTCGACGTCCGTCGAGGGCGCCGGCCCCCACTCCGAGGCCCACACCTCGTCCTCGTCCATAGTCACCGACCCGGAGAACGCGACCAGGGTGCGGTAGTTGTACGACGCATCCTCGGCGGCCCGGCGAGCGATGTAGGCGTCGATCGCCTTCTTGTACTTCACCGCGGCCTTGCGCGAATCGGTGACGACCATCGCCTTCGCTCTGCCCTCCAGCAGGTGGGCGACGTTGGCGTGGAAGTGCTCGACGATGATCTGGACCTTCTGGCTGATGTTTGTCGGGTGCAGCCTCACCCACCGCATCAGCCCCTTGCGCGCGGCGCCTTCCTCAACTTCCTTGTCGGTGGTGGCCTTCCCGGCGATCTTCAGCGCGTTGTCGTATGCCTGGTAGCCACGCAGGACGTCGAGGATGTACCCCTCCTCGATCGCCTGCCGCATCGAGTACAGGTGGAACTCGACCGGCTTCCCATCCGGCCCCTTCCGTCCGAACATCTCAAGCGTCTTGAACTTCGGAGTCGCGGTGAACGCGAAGAAGGAGACGCTCGGCGAGTCGGCCCGATCGCTCATCCGTGCCGCCAGAAGCGACTCCAGGGCGACCTCGCCGCCGTCCTCGAGGTCCTTGATCTCCTCGGCGGTGAGCACGGCCCTCATCTGGGAGGAGATCCTGCCGGACTGCGACGAGTGCGCCTCGTCGGCGATAACGGCGAACTTCCTGCCCTTCAGCCCCTTGTTCGCCTGGATCTCGTCCATCGCGAACTGGAACGTCTGCACCGTCACCGCGATGATCAGCTCGCCGTTTTTGAGCACAGAGGCCAACAGGCCGGACTTCGACTTCGCGCCGGCCTTGCGAACGTCCTCCGGGCTGATCGTGGCCACGATCTTGCCGGACCCGTCGATCTGCCGGATCGCCTCCTGGAGCTGCCCGTCGAGCACTGTGCGGTCCACGACCACGATGACCGAGTCAAAGACCTTCTTGTTGTTCACGTGCAGCCGCGCCAGCCGGTGCGCGGTCCAGGCGATCGTGTTCGTCTTCCCCGACCCGGCCGAGTGCTCGATCAGGTACCGGTGGCCGACGCCCTCCTCGCGTACGGCGTCGACGATGTTCGTCACGGCCTCCCATTGGTGGAACCGCGGGAAGAGTAGGCTGGTGCGCCGCACCGACGTCCCCGTCGCGACGTCCCACTCCTCCCGGGTCTCCACGATCATTAGCCGTCCGATGATCGTGAGCCAGGCGTCCTTCTCCCAGACCCGCTCCCACAGGTACGCCGTCGCCGACCGCCCCTCGGCGCCCGGCGGGTTCCCCGCTCCGCCGTCGTAACCGATGTTGAAGGGCAGGAAGTGCGTCTTCTCGCCCTCCAACCTCGTGGTCATCGCCGCCAGGTCATTGGAGACCGCGAAGTGCACCAGCGCCCGATGCCCGAACGACAGCAACGGCTCCGGCCGGCCGTTCGTGGCCGGACGCCGGTCGTCGCGGTACTGCCTGATCGCCTGGTCCAGCGACTGGGTGAAGTCCGTCTTCAGCTCCACTGTGGCCACTGGCAGCCCGTTGACGAAGAACACCAGGTCGATGCTGCGCTGATCGGCAGTGGAGAAGTGCACCTGCCGCATCACCCGCACCCGCATCGCCGCGTACTGCGCGACCGTCGATGCGTTCAGGCTGGTATCCGGCCGGAACTGCGCCAGCTTCAACCGGCCGCCACCGATGTAGACGACCCCGTTGCGCAGGATGTTCAACGTCCCGCCGCCATGCTCCAGCGGCTTGTCAAGCGCCGTGGTCAACACGTCGAGGAACTTCGCCTCCGACCCAGCGGCCTTCAACGCTTTCCCGTAAGCCGCCGGCTGGGTCTCCTCCAACCAAGCGAACACATCCTTGGGGAAGAGCGCCCGCTCGCGGTCATACCCGGTGTCGTCCGCCGAGTACAGCCATCCGTGAGCCTTCAGGTACGCGCAGATCTCGGCCTCGAAGACGACCTCGTTGTGGTCGGCCATCAGACCATCTCGCGCACATCGACATGCCCCGTCACCGCCGCTGTGATCAGCGCCGACCGCCGCTCACGGGCTAGTTCGATGAACCGGTCCGTCTCGACGATCAGCGCGTCGATCTTCGCGGTCTGCTCGTCGAGGTGCGCCACGATGTTCCTCTGCTCGTCGGGAGGCGGGACCGGCATCTTGAACTTCCGTACCTGCCACTCGCTCACGTGGGGCACGCTAACCCCAGTGAACAACGGCTGCAAATAGTTGAAGAACGCGTCAGTTGACATCACGTAGCGCATGTAACCGCGTCCGGCCTCGTCATTGGGTCGGATGCGCATGACTCGCTGAAGCAGCAGCGCCGGAAGGTCCTCGGCGGAGACAGCGGCTACCCGAACGCCACCTCCGACAAATGGTCGGTCCATGCCAAACACGAGATCTCCGATTTCAAGGTCGAACTCCCTCGGAATAGGTGCAGCCTCCGTATCCCAATAGACGGTGTCGGTCCAGTCAATTCTGCCGGGCTTCACGTTCACTCCACGAAGCAGGCGGGTCTGATCCTCCTCTGCGCTGAAGCCATCGCTCGGGAACGCCCATCCAGCCAGGGTGGCACTCACGAACCCGAGTTGCAGGACTAGCCAATGCGAAGGTGTTGGAGGTAGCCATGGCTCGTCGTTGCTCACGGTGGGCAGCGCGTCAAGCCCAGAAAAGACTGCTTGCTCGACGACAGCCTTACGCCGCTCGCGGAGCAGCTCGATCAGACGCTGCTGCTCCTCGATCAGCGTGTCGATGCGGGCGGTCTCGCGGTCGAGGTAGTTACAGACCGCCCGCTGATACTCAATGGGCGGCATAGGAATCGGGAGTTCGGCCAAAGTTCCCCACCGGCGAAAATCTGCACCGCCCTCACGGATTCCCCGCGCGAGTGCGCGGGTGAATCCAAACTTTGCCTGGGTCCGGATCGCATGAGCGACATAGCGAGGATCTAGATCCGCGATCGGCTCGCAGACCGCGCACACCGCCGTGATCGCGCCCGATGAGTCAGCGATCCCGACGGATCCGCGGAGAATATCGAGCCCGTGTACAACGAAGTCGCCAACCTCGACGCCGCTAAAGCCGGACAGGTCGGCTGCCTCGTGGTAGCCGATCTTAGCCCGATTCGACCTGAGGGTGACCTGCCCATCTGTGTACGCAGTGACAATCTCAGCACCGTCCGGAACGGGACGGTCGAGACGCCGGAAAAGTCTGCCGAACGGTACCTGCGGCAAGTCCGGTGCGCCGCTCCAGGCCAGTGTCATCCCTCGACCTCTCGCAGCAGGTCGAGGATCTTGGCGATCTGCTTGTCCAAGTCGGCGTCGATCTCGGTGAGGGGGCGGGGTGGGACGTACTTATAGAAGTGGCGGGTGAAGGGGATCTCGTAGCCGGTCTTGGCCTTGGCCCAGTCGATCCAGGCATCGGGAACGTGCGGCTTCACCTCGGCGTCGAAGTACGCGTTGATGACCTCGAGCTTGCCGGCCCGGCCGGCGGTCGAGCCACCGTAGGTGAAGGGGACGTTCTCGGTGTCGCGCTTCTTCGAATCGGGCTTGCGCTGGCCCTTTCGGTCGACGACCGGCTTGCCGTCCTCGCCGAGCAGGGGGCGTTCGACGGTGATGGTCCAGTAGCCGAACTCGTCGTTGCGCAGCACCTTGGAGTAGTCGGGGTCGGCGTCGAGGAAGTCGGCGTACAGGCGGACGACCTTCTCCCGGTCGGCATCGCTGATCTCGCGGCCCTTGGAGCCGAGGTTCTTGCGCATCTTGGTCCAGAACGAGGTGCCGTCGATGAGCTGGACCAGGCCCCGGCGGTCGGGGTGCTTGGTGTTGTCGAGGATCCAGATGTACGTTGCGATGCCGGTGTTGAAGAACATGTTGGTTGGCAGCGCGACGATTGCCTCGACCAGGTCGTTCTCCAGCAGCCACCGGCGGATCTCGGAGGGGCCGGACTCTGCGCCGCCGTTGAACAGCGGCGAGCCGTTCATGATGATCCCGACCCGGCCGCCGCCGTCCGCAGGCGCCCGCATCTTGTGGGCCAGGTGAAGCAGGAAGAGCATCTGCCCGTCCGAGGTCGCCGGCAGGCCAGGGGCGAACCGGCCGTACTCGCCGGCTTTGTTGCGCTCCTCGGTGACCTTCTTGGCGTACTGCTTCCAGTCGACGCCGTACGGCGGGTTGGACATGCAGAGGTCGAACTTCCGACCCTTGAAGGCGTCGTCGGTGAGCGTGTTACCGAAGGCGATGTTGGTCGCGTCGTGACCCTTGGCGAGCAGGTCGGACTTGCAGATCGCGTACGACTGCGGGTTGTACTCCTGGCCGTACAGACCCAGCTTCGCGTCCGGGTTCTGTGCGAGCAGGTGCTCCTCGGCCAGGGCAAGCATGCCGCCGGTGCCCGCGGTCGGATCGTAGAGGGTGCGGACGATGCCGGCCTGAGTCAGGTCGGCGTCCTTCTCCGCGAAGAGCAGGTCGACCAGCAGGCGGATCGCGTCGCGCGGGGTGTAGTGGTCGCCGGAGGTCTCGTTCGCGGCCTCGTTGAACTTGCGGATGATGTACTCGAACGCATCGCCCATATCGGCGTTCGACACGACCGTGGGGTGCAGGTCGATCGACTTGAACGAGGTGATGACCTCGCGCAGGAGCTCAGCCTTCTCCAGCGCGAGGATCTCCTTCTTGAAGTCGAAATACTCGAACACGTCAACGTCCACCGAGAACCCGTCGATGTAGTCGGCCAGGTTGTCCGCCAGCCCGTCGGCATCGGCCAGGAGGTTACTGAATCCGTAGTTGGAGGTGTTGTAGAACGGCCTGGCGGTCGCCTTCTTCACCTCGATCTTCAGCCGGATCGGGTTGTCGAGCCTCCGGGCGAGCTCGCGGACCGTCTCCCGGTCGGGCTCGAGGATGCAGTCGAGCCGGCGCAGGATCGTGAGCGGGAGGATCACGTTGCCGTACTGGTTGGGGCGGTAGGGCCCCCGAAGCTGGTCGGCGATCGACCAGATGAAACTACCGAGAGTGCTCACAAGACTCCTTGGACGGATCTCACGCGAAGTCTGAGTGCCGGACGCCCGCGCCGCGGGCCACCGGCGCCGCTGTGTTCAGGGCCGAACTTCCTGACCAGCACAGTCCAGCAGCGGGCAGCTTGGCGGACTCGTCGATTCCGATCTCACCCCACTCGGGACATGGCCTGATCGAAGTTCTCGGCGACGTACCGCCGTCGACGACGGCGAGGATCAGCACCATGCAGTCGGCGAGCAGGTGGTGAAGCCGTTCCGGCCACGCTTCGCGGCGGCCAGGCCGTCCACTCTGCCTGACCTCGGAGAACCTCTCGGTCCGCTCCTGGGTGGTCTCCAGGTACGGCTTGATCAGCCGCTCGAACCTGCCACCCTTGTCCTGCTCGTACAGCGACGCGACACGAAGATCCCCCAGCAACTCGCGAAACGTGATCCCCACGGGCGACAGTCTGCCGCACAGCTCCAACAACCACACCAAGACCCTTGCGGCACGGTCAGCATCTGGCTACTGACCGCCCGATACTGCGGCGGCCAGGTCTGGGGCGACCCCAGCGGGTGCCCAGAAGCCGGCCAGCGGCGCGCTGGTCCTTCCCACCTACTGGCGGCGGGGCCCCAGCCGGATGGCGAGGCCTGCCGGCTGCCGATCGGCCACCACGCCAACGCCGCGTTCAATCTGGCCCGGTTCGTCGACCGCGAGAACATCGACGACGTCAATCCTGCCCGAGAGGAGTGTCCGGCGCGCGGCACAGCGAACATGACCCCGCGGACAGGGGCGGTTGGTGCGACAGGGCTACGCTCCGCCAATCCGGTCAGCCCCAAGCTGGCGAGTTCTTGCTGCAGGTGATCTCCGGCGCCAGTGTCGGCGGAATGATCGACAGCATCGCGCGGAATGAGCCCACGATGAGCCCACAAACGATCTTTAGAGGAATGTAATCGATCTTCGTGAGGGCAAAGCCGCAGGTCAAACGCGGTGAGCCTGCAGTCGGCGGCAAGGAGAAGCTCTGGCTTCACTCGATTACAAGTCGAACGCGACGTCAGTCGCGCGAGCCAACCGACATCCTCACGGCTGCCAATCCGACACCTCGGACCGTCCTGATCGTCCTGGTGGTGGGGGGGCCCCCCCCCCCCCCCGCCCCCCCCCACGCCCGCACGTCCAGCGGCTTCGGCCCGTCCTTCACCCCACAGGCCGAACACACCTGCGACGACGGAAAGAACC